>JBFJZQ010000107.1:0-9897 GCA_041622015.1 Oleiphilaceae bacterium | reverse complement strand
AATTCACCCAGCCTGCAAAAAACGCTGACCCTTCGTTCTATTGCACCTTTTATGTTAGTAATGTGCTTGTGCTTGGCTTTTTATATTCACACCAGTTTAAAGCAGTTTGGCTCAACTGAGTTTCAAAACTTACAAAACTTAAGCTTCTCAAGCAGTCATATTATTCAATTACACCTTAAACAATATGTTTATGAAACGTCTTCACAAGATATTGAAGAGATAAGCGCTGCAGAATCCGTCAATTTAAATGACTATTTCAATTCTCTACTGTCTTCTCCCTACATATCGGCTTTAACACTCTTAGATAATAGTATGAATGTTGTTCATCATACGGGTACTCACTTAATTACTCGCTTTAACCCAAACCAATTTCAGGAAAATGATGCAGTTATCATCAGCACAAACAAGGAACGTGTATTTGTTAAACCGATCTACAGTAAAATAAACAACCAAAACTTTCGATCTTATTGGTTACTTATTACACTAAATGACGCGCCACAAACAAACCTTTTCACTAGCGTTATTCTTGTTTCAATCGCTTTTGTAATAATATTATCTCTGCTTTATTTTTTCTTTATCAAGACAATTTCCAATGGCGTCAGCAAAGCCCTAAGCAAGCTAAGCAGGCAGCTTACTTCGATATCAAACAATGAAAAAGACCTGATAGACTCGTTCAAACACTCCAGAGAAATTGATCAACTCATTCATTGCACCAATCTTCTTGCAAAACGCTTAAGCCAAACGAAACAAGATATGGCTCAAGAAATTGAACAAACGACTGAGGATTTGAGGGAAACATTAGAAACGATTGAGATACAAAATGTTGAACTAGACATTGCCAGAAAACAGGCCGTGTTAGCCAACAGAACCAAGTCTGAGTTTTTGGCTAATATGAGCCATGAAATAAGAACCCCGCTCAATGGTATCATCGGTTTCACTAACTTGTTGCTCAAAACAAATCTTGAGCAACGGCAGTTGGATCATTTATCTACGATAAAAAAGTCTTCTGAGTTATTGCTGTTAATCATCAATGACATCCTTGATTTTTCCAAAATAGAAGCCGGCAAACTGGTTCTTGAGCAAAATAAACTGGAGTTTAGAGAGCTGATTGATGACGTGGTGATGATGTTGGCTCCGACTGCTCATGCCAAAAACCTGGAGTTAGTCCATCTCCATTATCAGGATGTGCCTAGACAGATTGTTGGCGATTCATTGCGCATCAAACAAGTTATAACCAACTTAGTGAATAATGCCATTAAATTCACCAACGAAGGCGAAGTGCTTGTACGCGTAATGCTTGCCGACGATGATGAACTTCATGCGCATGATTATATAAAAGTCTCTGTCTCTGATACCGGAGTTGGCTTATCTCGCGCCAAGCAACACACGATATTCAATGCCTTTTCCCAAGGTGACGTAACCACCACAAGAAACTTTGGAGGCACCGGCTTAGGCTTAGCCATTAGTAAAAACCTAATTGAGAAAATGGGTGGAGAAATCAGCTTTGATAGTGAGTTAGGCAAAGGCTCAACCTTCTGGTTTACGATTCCGATCAGCAAGCATACTGAAGAATATGAAAGCCAGATAACGCTCAATTCAGACCATATTATTCAACAAGATCAACTTCAGAGTAAGCATATTTTATGCTTTGAACCCAGACAAACCTCTCGTTTAGCCATTGAGCACTTGTTCAATTCATGGGGGGTTGATTACCAGTTCGTAAACAGTGCACAACAATTACTAACACTGGCTAGAGTGGCACAAACCCAACCAGCCAAAAAAGTAACAACAGACGCTTCAAACAGCTCTACTCAACAAAATTTTGTTAGTCTTATTTGCTTGGATAAGCATCAACTTCATTCAAGCCAATATCTTAATACGGTGATTACTTTAAGAAAATTAGGCCAGCAAGTTTTACTCGTGACACCTACCTTGGAGGATTACGACTCCGACATCATTCATCAAGCTAGCGCTCACTTAGTTAAACCGATAACACGGGAACGCTTTTATAATGCTTTATGTACATTAACGCTTGAGCAATACCAAAAACAGACCGTTCTTAAAAAACTCACCAGTTTAAAGAAAAACAAGTTTGAGGGTAAAACCGATTCGGTATTAATCGTCGATGACAATGAGATTAATTTAATGCTCATTCAATCCATTCTTGGCGGCTTGGGAGTGGAAGCGGATATTGCCAATGATGGATTTGAAGCCCTTAAACAATGCGAAGCTAAGTTTTACCCACTTATATATATGGATATACAAATGCCCGGCATGGATGGAGCGAGCTGTATGAAAAAAATTCGCCAGCTTTCAGCTCCTTATAAAAATACCACCATTGTGGCTTTAACAGCTTACGCTTTGCCTGAAGAAAAACAGGCTTTTTTAAAGCAAGGCTTTCAAACCTTAATTACTAAACCTGTAGACGAAAGCAAATTAATCGACACCCTTACCAAGTTTTTACCTGACTACCATTATTCTGAACTGGAAACTGGAGAGCCTGAAATAAATAAAGTCTTGAACACAGACAACCCCCTCAATGCCCTTCTAAATGAAACGTCCATTATAGATTTTGAAGATGGCGTTCACCGCTGTAACGGAAATGAAGAGCTTGCCTGTAGTTTTCTAAATAAATTTCTCGACTCTCTACCGGCAGAAAAGCTACAAATTGAGACCTTAAAAAATCAAAACAATTTAACAAAACTTGAAGCGGCTATTCATAAGCTACACGGTGCCTGTCATTATTGCGGTGTTCCAGCCCTCAGAGAGGCGGCAAAACAAGCTGAACATCAGCTAAAAACCCAACACCCTTTCCCCGAAAATGTTCTTACTCAACTAATTTATGAAATAGACAGAATCCTGCAATGGCATGCTTCACACCCTGAAACATAAATGCTTTTTAAACTGTTTTGTTTTCGATATATTGATAAGTAATTTTTATGCTTTCTCACGGATGTTTGGTGTGCCTAAATTCAGGCTAGCGCCAAAAAACATTGAAGTTTCTTTATTTGGAATAAACTCCTTATGTCTATGACCGTTTTCTGCCAACAAATTAAAGTCACTAAGCCTTTAATGACACTTCTTCTTAGCGCTATTTTACTCTCGGCTTGCGGCCTGTCCGGGGATAGAGGCGGCACAAACGGCCAATCTGCCTCGAATGGTGGCGGGATTAATAATAACGACCCAGAAGATGACATCTTTAAAATAAAAGAGAAGATAGGCGTAAACGTTGAAAGAATTAATGGCGAGATAAATAACTTATCATCGACCACCCAAATAGCCATCGTGTCATTAAATGAATCTTTCCGTGAAACCGGCAGTGCTTCGACGCCCTCTTATCGTGTTGAAAAAAGACAAATAGGCGGTTACGAAATACAACTTTCAACAAGTTATGTTGAACGACTCAATCAGGTCATCAAGGTAACTTTTAACAGTAGAAGCAACCCACCTGAAATTTTATATGCTCCGCTTTACACCTTAAACAGTGAAACTGAATCGATTACCGTGAGCGCAAAATCACATTATTTATTGAAGAAGTTATTTGATACGATTTCAACATCCACTCAGCTATCACAACAACTTCCTTGCTCAAGCTCAGTCGTGGTTTGCGCCAACCAACCGATGGCAAAGTCAAACATGCTGGAACAAATTAATACCGCTGTATCTGCTTACAATATTAATATCCCAAAAAGTTTAAACGTGACCCAGGCAGTTAATTTCCTTGATCAGCGGTTTGACCTTAGACAACATGTCGAGTCCGCAGTCAATGAAATTACTCGCACCCAATCACCTTTTGCCAAGGGAACACGTCGCAGCTTTGATCTAGCTGCATCGCCCATCACTTCACAGTATTATCATTCTGTTTTTTTTGGCTTATCTTTCAGCGATGTCACACCTGATGATGATAATCGCACCGTTAAATTGAGTAGCACCAGTTCAACCATTATCAACAGCACAGATAATGTTTACCCAGGCTTCAACCAAAGTACCAGCCTATTAGATATGAGACGCGACGTACTCAGCTCTGACATTCCCTTCGAAAGAACAAACCTAGAGATACGTCAAAGCAGTTTCTCTCTAATTGATAACGAAGATGTAAACTCTTTAACCTCTGCCCTCACCGACTCTTTCTTATCGACCCAAGGCTTTTTGTTAAATGAAAGAGTCCTTGAACAAACCATTCCCAACGGACTGGATGCTAACAACCCTATCGGCTGGGAGTTTGAACCGCTTTTCTCGAGAACGTATCAAACCAATGAATATGAACCCACTCCCACTTCAATAAATGAAGAGCCCGAGGAACCTGACTACGGCAACGCCCCTACCTGGCTAGTTTCTTCAAACTATAGCAAAGCAGCTAGTTATGCGCTTTCTGTGACTAACTCTAAAGTTAACCGGGACCAACAGCTTGAAGATGTGCATTTATTTTCATGGGAAGTTCACGGACTTGAAACCAATAAAGACCCTGGTTTTTCAATCGACTCAATGAATGGAAAACAATATGGCGCCATCAGCTATTCATTAAAACTAAATGATGAGAGCAGCTCTAATGTCATGCAAGTCATTGCAGAAACGGCAAAATGGAACATAAATTCAGGCACGATAAACATCACCCAACCTTCCAGCCATTACGAAACACTATCACTCTCGCGCACTAGCAACAACAGCACATTTGGTGTTAAGTCGGAGGTTGGACTACTTGACTCACCCAGAAATATTACACGTTTGGCCAGTAATGACGGCACATTTCAAGGGCTTGTTTCTTTTGGCGGTCAAGGTAACGGAAAACCACAGGGTCATTCGACAGCAAACGGAAGCTATATTGCATTAGCATTCAACACCAAAGAAAAGTCGGACCCTTTAGACAGAGGGCAAGGCATTATTCTAGCGAGTGAATTAGTCAGCTTTAACTATCAATTTTCAGGCGAAGTTTACCAACTTCAAGGTAACAGCTTTGAAATGTCTGCTGATAAAAATATGCTCCACCATTTGAATGGTTCCAAATTAACGATCAACTCCGTTTCAAGTACGCCTAACTGCCAGGCCACACTTTCCACTAAACGAACCTCTGTAGAACATATAATTGGGGCACAGGATAATACGCTAACGGCTCCTTTTGAAACATCTCAAAACACCGCTACCAGCCAATCCTGTTCAGTTGATGGCAGTGAAATAGCTATCGAGTTTTCGAATATTTTAGGGGAAGCTCTGACTTTACGCGGATTTATAACCCAGAAAAACGATGAATTTACTGATAAACCCGGCAATCTTATCAATTTAATATGGCAACAAGAAAGCCAATTAGGCTTGGTTTATGCTAACAAAGAGCAAGCGCTTAGCCCTACTTTCGATGAGTAAACTCAAGATATGACCAAACAATATGTTCCATTACCGCCACCTAAAGAAAAGAAAATCACTGAGCGAAACATCATTAAGAAAATTCGCTCGGCTTTCCACAGAATAGGAAGTGATGCTATTAACCAGGCACTAACTCTGTACTATACGCTTCGAGCTCCTGAAACACCGATGTGGTGCAGGACTGTAATTTTAGGCAGCCTGGCCTACTTTATAAGCATGATAGATGGCATTCCAGACTTAACACCCTTGCTTGGATATACAGATGACATATCTGTCATGGCTGCAGCCATAGCAACAGTAGCAAACTATATTACACCTGAGATCAAACAAAAGGCACAAGATAAGACAGTGTCGATCATGGGTGAAAAGGACCAGATAAAAGAGTAAATTTCAGCCAAACACCCATAATTATCTTACCTAAGCGTCTATTCGTAGCGGCTAATATTTGCTTAGAAAAACCGAGATCGCTAAAATTTTGCAAAAATTCATCTAAGGATCAAATGATGCTGAGCTTTTTACCTGGCCCTCTCAAAGGAAGCCTGATTGTAATTTTAATCATGCTAAACACGCTTTTCTGGATGCCCATACTCGTGATTGGCGCCATTTTGAAAATCATTTTCCCTCTCCCTTTTATACAAAAATGGATCACCATCATTCTGATCGCCTGCGCCAATAATTGGACCTCACTTAACAATTTATTTTTTTGGCTATTTTTGAAAATTGAATGGAAAGTTTCTGGACTTGAAGGTCTTAGCAAGGAGGAATGGTACTTGGTAAATTGTAATCATCAATCATGGTCTGACATTCCCATAGTGCAAAGGTTGCTAAATAGAAAAGTGCCCATGCCGAAGTTTTTTCTCAAAAAAGAGTTAATTTGGGTGCCTATTATTGGGATTTGTTGGTGGGCATTAGACTTCCCCTTTATGAAGCGTTCGACCCCTGATCAAATTAAAAAGAACCCTTCACTAGCCGGTAAAGATTTAGAAACCACACGAATAGCCTGTGAGAAATTCAAAACGACACCGGTGTCTGTTTTTAATTTTATGGAAGGTACGCGCTTTTCAAAAGCCAAACACGAAAAACAAAGCTCACCTTTTAAAAACTTACTCAAACCCAAAGCCGGTGGCGCAGCCTTCGTATTAGGCAGCATGGGTGAAAAAATGCGTACCATGCTGGATATCACTATCGTCTACGCCGATGAGAAACATGAGATATGGGATTTAGTGTGTGGCAGAATTCATAAAGTCATTATAAACGTCAATAAAGTAGATATCCCAAGCGAGTTTATAGGAAAGGATTATACCAACGACCCAGTGTTTAAAGAACGATTCCAAGCTTGGCTGAACACCCTTTGGTGTGAGAAAGATGCGTTAATTAATCAAATTAAAGCTGACAATAATATTCGTTACTGAAAGACGATTGTGTATTTTTGTGGGCCAAGGTCATTACAATTATGTATTGGCCTTTAACTCGAATGATACTTACTCAAGCATAAGCGTGTCTGAAATCCTAGCCTTTTCCATCTGTCACTCTGGCAGGGATAGAAGCTTAAGATTAATATTCCCTCCCCTGGCAAGTAGAGGGCTATGTTGATGTCAAAAGACTAACATATAATTCCATATTACCTGTACCGTGCCTCTTCAGCCGCCTCCCCTTCTAAAAGATGGAAAGACTTTTACGTGCCAAGGCATTGACCGTAAACATTACTTCTCCTGCCATGGGGAGGGTCAGAATGGAGTACAACTACCAAACCAATAGCCCTCAAATTAAATAGTTGAGTTTTATTATGATAAGCACAAAAAAGCCGACCCTAAAGTCGGCTTTTATTGCTAAACGAACTGTTTTTTATCTACCGCTCGAGCGTCTTAATGCCGCAGGTGTAAAGTCTTTACTCGAGAAGGACTTGGTAAAATCAAATCGATACGGTAACTCATTTGCCAAACCTAGCGCTAAGTAACGACCTGATAACAAATCATTAATTTGCTCGACAGTGGTAAAATGAGACTGAACTTCAGGATCATAGAAGTATTTATTATGCGCTTCATAGCTACGCCATAACTCGCCACGACCGTCGAAGTGATCTGCAACTAAAATAGCCCAAGTATCCTCATCCACATAGAAAGTACGCTTCGAATAGATATGTCGTTGACCTTCTTTTAAGGTACCTGTTACCTTCCAGACTCGGTGCAATTCATAACGTAGATAATCTGACTTTAAATGACCCGTTTTTACGATATCTTTATATTTAAGAGACTTATCATCAAGGTCATAAGAGTTATAGGGTACAATTAATTCCTGTTTCCCATCTAAAGTCCAATTATAGCGATCCGGAGAACCATTATAGGCATCAAACTGATCCGTTGTTCTTAAGCCGTCCGATGCAGTTCCCGGCCCATCATAAGCGACCTGAGGCGCTCGTCTGACACGTCGTTGGCCTGCGTTGTATATCCAAGCGCGCCTCGGTTCTTTGACCTGATCAATGGTTTCATGTGCAAGCAGTACGTTACCCGCCAAACGAGCCGGTGCGGTCACCATTTGCTTGAAGTAAAACGATACGTTGTCATCATTATTTGATGCAAAATCTTCTAATTTATAGCGCGATGCAAACTCTTCATAAAATTGCACGGGCGTAAAATCGCCACTTTCTGTTGGGGTCACTTGAACGTTTTGGCGTGTAAATGAACCATTTGCACGCTTGCGCATAATATGATTCCAAACAACTTCTAGCGGATGCTTGGCAATGGGAAAAGGCAAGACCCCTTCAAAATTCTTAATCGAGTTACCGTCATTGATTAACTCAGCATTCAGTGCATTTTTTTTCGCGAAATCAATAACTTCTTGAGTTATATGCGCTGAGCGTTGCGTCGGATAAACCTTCATGAAAAAAGTATCGTATTTCGACAACAACTTACGCTGCCCTTCCGATAACTTATCCTTGTATTGGTCCATATTTGCCTTATTAATGGTAAATAAGGCCTTCTGATCAGGAAAGGGATTTACATGAAACTTTCCGCTCACATAGCCCACAGGAGGACTTTGAATGCCTCCAGTAAATTCTGGAATACTTCCATCAGCATTCCCTGCTTTTTCTGCACCAACCGGAGTCAATGAAGCTCCAAGTTTTGCTGCTTCCTCTGCGGATACTTTTGCCATGACGTTGCTCGCATTCAAGCTTGCTGCGACAACACCAATGGCACATATTGTTTTAATCATTTTCATTTAGACTACCTCGTAAAAGCGTGCCAATGGGTTCTTAGAATGAGTACGAAACACTAAGCGCAACATTATCTCTGTCAGAAATCGCATTGTTACGACCTCCACCAAAGTAGTTGGTATAGGCTAGTGTTGCTCTATATTGGTTTAAGTAATCAGCGGTCACGGACAGGCCGATCGACTTATTGCCTTCAGAGAAGTTCGCACCCGGACCTGGCGCAAAGCCCTGCACATCATGAGACCAAGCCAATTGAGGCGTCAGGTTTACACCGGAGAACACATCGTTGTATTGAAGGGCAGCACGCATACGATAACCCCAAGAGAAATCTGTAACATAGCCGTCGGCATCCCTATCACACTGACCGGTTAGGTTGATGCTTTCACACACTGCAAGCGCATCTAATGAGTCTGTTGTATTCCAGTCAGGTGCAATACCAAAGCTTAGTTGGTCAATTCGGCCATAGCGGATCTCATCGGTATCAGGAAGATTGTGCACATAGGTCGCACCCACTTCACCCACAAAACTTAAACGACTGGCACCCAATATCTGGTCCCAAAACTTAATTGCTGTCATCTGGATTTGAGAGACATCGTATAAGTCATAACCGGCTTGATACGTACCGGTAAAACCACCGGCAATCGCATCGGTTACATCAATGACGCCGTCATTATTAGTATCTGAAACCCGATGCTGAATGATAGGTGACTCAGCTCTCGCCGCTGCACCTAAGACTAAATCAGTCGAATTTAACTGAATCGGCATATCATGCTTAAAGCTATATTCACCCCCCAAAGAAATACCCATGGGCCCCATGGTATTGAAGCTCAAACCGAGTAACTGAATTTGTTCAGGATATTCCACACGATATTTTGCACCCGTAACCGGATCCACAGATTCTGCTGTTGATATCGTGCCATCATTATCTGCGTCAGCGGCAATAACACCACTGGCAAGGGGCAATCGACTATGGTATTGAATAAAGAAAGCGGCAAACTCTGTTTCATTCAACTCTTGGGCATACCAACGTACCGCAATACCAAACTGATCGGTGTCATCGGCCTCTATATCACCGCCTCGAGATACTTGACTCGGATCTCCACCTACGCCGCCCAAGCCCTCTTTATTCTTTTGCTCTGATTGATAGTTAAGGACATAAACTGGTCCACATCCATCTGCCACATAGTCATTCGTAGAAAGATAGGTACCACAATCATCTATTCGGGAATTTTCATGTTCTAGTTGAACAAAAGCTTCCAAGGTGACGTTATCCGTCAAACCTAAAGAACCGTAAACCATATTGACGGGAATTAGCGCTTCCTTGACTT
>JBFJZQ010000106.1:0-9938 GCA_041622015.1 Oleiphilaceae bacterium | reverse complement strand
CCCACCATCACCACATCGGGATCCTGGCGAAGGAAAGCCCGCAGGGCAACGGCAAAGGTGAGGCCCACCCGGGCATTGACCTGCACCTGGTTAACGCCCTCCAGGTTAATTTCTACCGGGTCTTCCGCCGTCGAGATATTAAGCTCCGGGGTATTGAGAATATTTAACCCCGTGTACAGTGAGACCGTTTTTCCTGAACCTGTTGGGCCGGTTACCAGGATCATGCCCTGAGGCTGGTGCAGCGTTTTGAGATACGCCTCTTTTTGATCCGGCTCATAGCCCAGGGCCTCGATGCCCATCTGCGCGCTGGTAGGGTCGAGTATACGCAGGACGATTTTTTCGCCGTACTGGGTGGGCAATGTGTTGACACGAAAGTCGATAGATTTTGTTTTGGATAGCTTAAGTTTGATACGACCATCTTGCGGCACACGCCTTTCTGAAATGTCTAGTTGGGACATAACTTTTAAACGAGCGGAAATTTTGGGTGCTAGTTTAATAGAGGGCTTAGATACTTCATGCAGAATCCCATCTGTTCGGTACCTAACTCGATAGGTCTTTTCATAAGGTTCAAAGTGTAAATCTGAAGCGCCACCTTTGATTGCATCTAACAGCATTTTGTTAACATATTTGACGATAGGCGCATCTTCAGTGTCACTAGCCGTTACATCTTTTTCTTTGTCATCTTGCTGATCGACATCCAAGCCTTCCAGGTCGGCATCATCCAAGTCACCCATCGTAGTGTCTTGAGATTCTAAATATTTCTCAATACCATTACTTAGCTTATCGTCTTCGACTAATACTGCATCAACACTTAAGCCTGTATGAAACTTTATTTCATCCTGGGCATTGATATTTGTAGGATCAGAGACCGCGATAAAAAGCCTGTTACCTCTAATATAAAGAGGCAGTGCTCTGTGCTTGCGTACTAATTTCTCATCGACGAGTTTCTCTGGCAGCATCTCTGGTGAAAATGCTGAAAGATCGAGAACCGGCACACCAAATTCTTGTGCGGCAGAAAAAGCAAGGTCCTGCGCTTTAGCCATACTCGAATTTACAAGGTGTGTGATGAGCGAAATACTATTTTCTTTGGCATAAACTTGGGCTTTCTTTGCACTTTGTTCATCAATAATTTGATCAAGAACAAATTTTCGTGCCAGGCCTGTAAGCGTAATATTGTCAGCTGTCATGGATTCTATCTGGTATCTTTGATGTAAGAATGGAAGAAACAATTCTAAATACGATAAATTGTAAATATAAAGAAGAGTGTAGTGTATCTTTGTGTTTTTAAAAGAAAAGGAATGCTTTTTAAACAAAATTATCAGGCTTTTATTCAAGCTTGTTATTTGTGAAGCCTTATTGAGTATTTGTCTCATTGCACTACCCAGTACAATCGCGTTAGTAGCTGACAAAAATTGTCAGTTATTGACGCAAATCAATGTAAAATGCCGTGAAAATCTTTAGAGAACGTTTTGAATAGTTTCTTGTAAGCTTCTGAAATTAAAAAAGAATAAAAATATATTTGTACTTGGCACAAGCTCTGCTATGTTTAATGTCAGGCACGCTTGATTATGAAAGCAGGCGGTCATACTTTATAACACTCGGAGAAAGTTTATGAACAACATGAAAACAAACCAGCAAGGTTTTACCCTAATTGAATTAATGATCGTTGTTGCTATTATCGGTATTTTGGCAGCAGTAGCGATTCCTGCTTATCAAGATTACACCCAGCGTGCACAGATGGCTGAGGCATTAACCATGACTGCGGGTGCTAAAACAGCTATTGCAGAATTTGCTCAAACAAATGGCAAATACCCAACGACTGCCGCTGAAATTGCTGAAGTAGGTTTAACAAATGCAATTGCAGGCTCGTATGGCTCAGCTGCTTATACAACTGCGACTGGTGTATTAACGATTACGATGGCTGCTACCGGTGTTGCGGGTGCAGATATCGCGGGTAAAACGCTAGTGTTAACACCTCCGACACTTGCTGGTTTAAGTGGTGCGTTTAAGTGGACATGTATCTCTACTACCATCGATCAAAAATTCCTTCCTAAAGGTTGTGTTAAGAGCTAATAGTTTCTTAGTCTAACTAAGAAAATACTCAAAACCCTCGCATCAGCGGGGGTTTTTTGTTTGTAAAACTTGGTTTAATGGAAAAGGTAGTCTATGACGTTGCTGATGAATTATAAAAACATACTTTTGTGTTGTATTTGGTTTGTAATGCTCAGTATGACTTTCTTTTCAGACTTTATACCTACACCTCATGGAGCCTATGCTGATCAAAGATTTATTTTATGCCTTTCACTAATCCTTTTAGTTGCCCTAGGAATGCATTCTATAAAACTAAGATCTAGTAAAGTTATTATACTGATACCATTGATAGGTAGTTTCATTATTGGCGGGTTGATGTCTTTTAATAATCCGTTTAATTGGGTCGAACCTGTACTATATTGTTTATTTTTTGTGGCGATTGTATTGATTGGCCATTATATCTTTGTGCATAACATGCAAGTAGACCTTAGTCGCGTTTTTATTGTACTAAGCGTCATTGTCTGTTTCTTCTATGCCTCATTGACATTAATGTTGTATGTATTTTCCTTAGAGCAGAACTTAGCTACTTTTGCAGATGTGATGCCTGCAGGTTTCGTGAATATTCGCTACTGGAGTCATACCGCTACCTGGCTTCTGCCTTTATTTCCCTTAGCCATACTTTATTATCATGGTTCTAAATATCGTATATGGCACTGTATGGTCATGTTTACTGCTGCTATATGGTGGTGGCTAGCGATACATATGATGTCAAGGGGTTCAATATTTTCATTATCGATTGCGACGCTCATTATTCTTATCATGTTTAAATCGTTAGCTCTGCCATGGCTAAAACTGATGCTTGTCTATCTTGCATTGGGCATATTGACTTGGTTTCTATTGTCTTATGTTGTGCCTGAATGGATTTTAAATCTAGAAACAACGCTTTTAAGAGAGGTCAATACTTCAACATCAGGGCGATTACCGCTATGGGAAGAAGCTTGGGCAATGAGCTTGCAAAACTTTCCATTTGGCATGGGTGCTCAATCCTGGTTAACACATGAACTAATAAGCGAAAGCTATAAAGCGTCTCACAAATTTGGTCATCCTCATAACATGTATTTAATGTGGGCAGCCGAATATGGTTGGCTTTGTATCATGAGCTTACTTGGCCTAGTTATATGGGCGCTCTGGAAATTAAAACGGCAAGCAGCAAGCTTTTCGAAAACTTCGACGCCCAAATCTGAAGTTTTGATCGCTTTTTCTGTAGCAGTCTTTGCAGGCTTTATTCATGCTAGTGTATCCGCTGTGCTGATTGTACCTGCGTCAATGATGCTGGCTTTAGGTGTATTAACTGTATTTTGGTCTTTGATTCTCCCTGACCTTGACAATACACATAAAATTGACCTAACAAGTACTAGCAAAGTTAAACCTCTGTTCTTTGTGCTTGTATTTGGCTTATTTGCGATGATTTGGTTGCTAAATGTCTGGAATTATCATCAAGCTATGGTTGCCGATTTAGCAACCGAAGAGGGCGCCCGAGCGCAATACATGATGCCTCGGTTTTGGGTATACGGTAATTACCCAAGACCAGACAGTTTGATAGAAAAATAAGCCTTGCCCAAATAATAATGCCATCAAACATGTAGTTGTGAACGAGCTTATTGTCTAAGACAGCTTATTCTTTATTAATCGAAGCAACGACAATAATGCTAGAAGTGCAGCGCTTATCATGGCAACAGCGCTACCAATATAGAGTGCCTCTGCCATGGTAATATTTAAGAAAAGCTCAGGAGAGTCACCGCATGCGCTTCTTACTTCAAAAATACCAGGAAGCCAAGCTTCCAAGTTAAACCAAGAGGGAAGACCTGCATTGAACAGGCATCCGGCTTCTTGTAAACCTACTTCAATACGATATAACTCCCGGCACTTTAAAAACAAGGCTATAGCAAGGGCGCTTTGAGCAAGAAAACCTAAAAATCTAATTAACTGAAAGCGTGCTAAAAAAATCATGATGAACGCTAAGGCCATCAAACCAAACATCAAAATTCTGATATGAATGCATAAAACACAAGGTTCCCAAGCAAGGATGTATTGGTAATAAAGTGCCACGCCAATAGATGAGGCGGTTAATAAAAAGATAAACAACCACAGTGCATAATGGCGTTCAATTTTTAACAGAGAAGAGAGTATTAACATAGTTGAACCATCTGAATTTTTTACTTAGTTTACCTTAGCTAATGTCGATGTCATCTTTAAATAAATTTTATTAATTGCTGACTTCGCGCCAATAGATCATCCTGTCGTGGCCACGAAATTGCCCAAAACTGGCTACGGATGTTGGGTTTGTGTCGGCGGTGACGGGGTTGTTATCCCAATCATACTGAAGCCAGCTATCGACTTGAAACTCAAGCTCCACATTTCCAGTATTCTCTGCCCCTGGCGCAGATAAACTTAATTGAGAGCCTAATGGTGCTTTGCCTGAAATCAACATGCCATTGCCGCTTACTGAAGTCGTGCCTCCTGATACTGACGATGTTAATGTGATATCGCTGGCATCGAAGCTACTACAGTGATCACTCTCATTTGTTGCGAAGTTTGTGCCATCCCAATATTCTGTGCGCATAGGTATGCTCAGGTCTTTTGTTTCTGGTCCAAAGGTATTTTCCACTTTCCAGCGACCATAGCGTAATTCGATTGATGTCGGAAGAACGTCAAAAGATGCTGGAATAGAGGCAACACCATCATCATCTTCAACTTTATTTATATCGATTTTAATAGCGCTATTAAAGGGACTCACTAAAGATTGTGCATTTCTAATATAGGTAACGGTGTCGGCACTATCAAAAGTATAAGTAATAACGCCAGCCGTTGCCGATGTGAAAGAACTTGGCGTATTTTCTGAAACATTAAGCGCTAATAAGCTGCCAGATGTACCGGTATTACTATTATCTGAATTCGGGAAATTCCGTTCGATATACGCATCTGCCGTGGTTAATTTTAAAAAGTTAGATTCGGTATAGTTTTGCGTAGTTTGAGAGGGCGAACTGGCATTCATTGCTTGAATAGTTAAGCTCGGTGCAGCTGCATAACTAATCGCTTGGCCGATATAGCTGAAATCCGGGGTGCTACCAATATTACAAAATGGCTCAAAACTACCTGAGTTAACCGTGACAGTAAAGTGATCCGGTATAAACCGTCCGATATCAATTGCGCTTTGGCTTATGTTTTCACCAAAGTAATTAGTACCTTGAGCGTACAGTTTTGTTGTACCCACTTCTGAATAGCTTGCGCCATTGAAACTATACACACCGCTTGAAAAATCACTGGCTCCCAGGCCCGACGATTTCCATGTGATACTCGGATCGTCGTCACTTGTGAGAATCACAGACGCTGATATGCGCATGTCACCATCTACAGAGGAGCCACCAATAGGGCCTGTTCGCTGAAGGTAGGTCATGATGCTATCGGTCCCGTTCGTGGGTTGATAATCCGTAGCTGTACTTAAGGTACCTGCACCATCATCACACTGAGCTGCAATGTCAAGCTCAAAGGTTCGGCCAGCCTTATGTGTCGTTGTTGCATTGAAACTACTGCCATTTATTTTGGTTAGGCCACTTTTAGCGCTTATTAAAAAGTTTGCAGGATAGGCCACAAAGGGAACTGTACTGGCTGCCATTTCACTATCAGGTAAAGTACCGTCATACGGTGCTGCATCGTATCTGAAGTTGAGGTCGAGTATCTTGGCTGCGTTGGCATATGAAATATTAAAACTACTTTCACCCTTCGCAAAGTTAAGTGTCAGGTTGTCGTTAGCCGTCGCTTCTGATGCCGTTTTACTGATTGCTGTGCCGTTCACTATTAAGTCATTGGATACTGAGTCAGGTATCGCGTCATCATTCACGGTGGCGTTAAACCAGGTATCGAAGGTTTTATTGCCGCTAAACCCCGTAATGACCTCACAACTTTCTCCTGTGCCTTGATTAGTTTTTCCATAGGCCTGAAGTGTCATGCTGGTCGCCGTACTACATACAAAATTGGCGGGGTCTTGGCTTACCCTAAAACCAAAGGTCTTGAAATCTGTACCTGCACCATCTAAAGGAGTGGATGAAACCGAGGCAGTGCTATCGCTGGCGGTGACTTTTATATCGTCTGCTTCATTATTAAAATAGAGGTAAGCTTTCTTATTGCCATTATCTGCAAATGAATAGGTAAGTGTTGTAATTGAGTTGCCGGCCTTATCGCTGTCAAAAAAAGAGCTGCCACTTGGCGCGCTTAAATTAACCGTACCAGAGTAATCGGTTTTTATGGTGCCATCTACACATCTTGCCGTTATGTTAATTTCTGCTCGTGTTTCAGGGCATGCAAGCGTATAGGTGGGTTGACTGATATCGAAGCTTCCTAAAACACACGAGGCACATGGGCGTGTTTCTGCGGCATATTTTTGAATAGCATTCGTAGGCAAAGCGCGTTTGAAAATTTTGACCTCATCAATGCTACCGCTAAAATCTCGACTACGATAGTTGTAATCTGTTCCAATAAATAAGGGTAAGTTATTGTTGATGAGCGACTCATTGGCATAGTTTTGTGTATTTGTTTCGATGCCATCGATGAAGATCTTTTGGCTACCGGCAGATTTAGAATAAGTAATGGCAACATGCTGCCAATCATGTAAGGTCAAACTTGTGGTATTGGACGTAAAGCTTCGGCTGGCACCTGAACTGTTATTCCACCACCAAAGTATTTTACCGCTTGGGTCAATATGAAACTCAAAGTTAGTATCTTTTGAGACGATCGTCATTAAGTCTGAGGATGGAAAAGCTCTGGGCCTAATCCAAGCCATAACAGTTAATTCATCACTGATATCTAAAATAGCATTATCGGGGACTTCAATATAATCACCCGTTCCATCAAATGTTGCGCCATTACATACTTTCGCTGGAAAGGCCTTTGTATTACCCAATATTTTTCCATTGAGTCCACTATTACTGCTATCTAACACTTCACCGATCGTGCCATTCCAGCTAGGGCCTTCAAGCTGGTAGTTAGCAATTAAGGATAAATCGGCATAAAAAGGCTCTGAAAAGGCCAAGAAACCAGCGCGCTCCGTGGTGTGGGAATTATCCGTATCTGCGGCCCAGTCTTCTTCTATTCTAATACTCACGTTGTTATTCGTTGTTGAGCAGCGTCTTAACCAGCCACCATCACCCCCATCCCAGGTCATTTGGCTTCCGATGACCAGTGGAGGGGATGGGTAAGCCTGAAGAAAATTATAGTTATAACAGGAGCGCGTACCCGCCACGTTATCCGGCGTTACTTGTGCTTCGGAAGAAATGTTGTTTCCTGACACAGCCTTAAAATTACCGATTACGCCACCTTCTGTGGCAAGAAATGCAATTTCTTCAGCTGCATTAATAGTGCCGGTGTTGGTTTCGGCTCGATCCAAGGCTATACGTCCGCCTGCTGAGGTAACATTGCTAACTGCGCTTGTCATCCATGGCCGAGAGGGTGAGCCGGGTATATGGCCGGGTTCACTATTCATTGACTGTATTTGTGTGAGTAAAGCCGGTGTCGAACTAAATGATGTCGCAAAATTAAAATTAAACCAGGAATCACCGGATAAGCGTTTAGCTTGAAAATTAATTATTTCATTGGGCGGAACAACGGGGCCAATTTCAATCTTTTTACCATCCGGGAAAGCGAATTGGCCTTTGGAAATGGCAAGATAATTTATAGTCGTTGTCTGATCTAGGGCATCTGAAACCTTACTGTCAGGTTCGACTGGAACGACATCAAAACTTTGAGTGGTGATATTGCGAATTCTGACTGAAGAAGGTTCCGGGTTTTGACTATCTTCGAGTAAAAATACGGCCGGTGGATATTCATAAATTTGCTCAAAATTAATAGTGGTGAACCCATTGGGTGAAAGGCTTGCAGTATTGCTTTCAAGCATTAAGGCACTGGCAGTTGTTAAAGTAGTCGGTGCGTTTGAGTCATAAAAGAAGGTATCTGAAAAAAGCAAAATACTCGCATCTTCATTTTTATGATTCCTTTCATTATCTTGGCTAATATCTTCATCTATTGTTAGTTGGATTCTTGAAGCATTAACTGAACATGCTCTCAACCAACCCCCGTCTTTTTCATTTCGGGTAGATAGACTTGCAACCACAATGGGGGATGAAGAATAAGTGCCTGAATAATTGACGCTGTCACAGCCGTCGTGCCAACCGTCTAATGTTTTTGTATTATAGATGCTTTCAAACTTAATTAAGACATTGCCGCTTGCATTGAAGCTGCCTTGCAAACCTTTATCCATAATCACATAGCCAATATCTTCGGAGTTGCCAAGATCATTAAATTCAAATTTACCTTTTTTATCTATTTGGTCATACACTTCACTGCGTTCAAGTGCTATATCTGTTTTATTATTTTTAAGATTATTAACAGCAACTGTTAACCACGGGTGGGAAGGGTTTTTAGGGATTGCATTTATCTCGTTAGCTGTTGTTTGAATATTTGCCAAAAACACTGGTTTATTAAAGGTATTGGCAAACGATAATTTTTCCCAGTCAGTGCCTTTACCTTTTCCGCTGCCAACACCATTGAATTGAATCTTGTCAGTCGTGACGATTCCCGCCTCAATGGTTTCACCATTTGGAAAAGTATGTGTACCTGCTTCTATTGCAATATACGATACCGTCATTGCCGCGTGCGGGCCATCATTTGATCGAGGCTCTACAGTAGACATTCGAAAACCTGTAGTGCTTACATTAGAAATTCTAATTGCTCCCGTGTGACTGCCGGCTGATGTAGGTAAAGTAATCACAATAGGGGGAGTATCATAAATCTGTTGAAAGGTATGGCTTTGTAATTGGTTTAGCGAGGACGTAGCCGATAGGGATAATTTACCCGCCTCCATTTTCCAGGCATGTGCAGAGATAGAAACGCCGCATAAGCATAAGATGAAGAGTAAAGCATATGTTTTGAGTAAATGGCGCAACGAGAAACCTATAATAAAAATGTTTCTATAAGCTTAAGATATATTCAAAAAATTACTAGTGAAATCCAGTAGTTAAATGTAAAGGCTATGCGCGTTTTGTTGCTTATTGTTTGGTTATTATCTATCTGAAAACGGCAGTTTTTAAGTTGGTATTTGTGAACTTCGCAAGAATTGATGAGCGATTTGTTCCTTGCGTATTTGTGCCTCATCTTTAGTAGTAATACTGGTAAGTAGTTCTTAATACATATCTGTCCTTGGAAAACATAGTTTTAGAAATTCCGTCGTATAACAATGCTCTTCATCTTTAAGCCCCGGCTTAATAATAAGACGGTTAAGTTTTTAAAGAGCCTAGTCATCTGCGAGTGAAGGGGAGTTTTACCGTATTAAACCAATACTCATCCATTATTTGTAAAATTTTTACAATGCTTTCAAAATGTGTAGGGTATTTAATAACAGAGGTAACACCTAGTAGATAGGCCTTTTTCAATTGATATTCATCGTGTCGCTTGCTCACGACGATTAAAGGTATTTTCTTTATCTCTTCAATCGATTTTAAATCTTTGATTAGTGTCATGCTGGAATCTTCACTCAATTCCGTTACCAAAAGAATCAAGCTTGGTTTAAGGTTTGCTTCGCGCTCATGGGCTGGCGTACTGAAAAATTCTTTTATTTGCGCACAACTATCAACAAACTTTACTTGTGCGCGAATGCGAATAGATGAAAGAGCCTCTAAAAAATCGTCCTGATCTTTCTTATTATCAATCGAGGCTAACATAATGTTTTTATTTTTATTCATCTATATATTTAAATATGAAAGATTTAGGTACTATCACTTCACATTTTTCAAAAGGACAGGAAAAAAAAATTTCCGACTATAATTATAAAACCTTTAAAAATATAATTTAATATG
>JBFJZQ010000105.1:0-9942 GCA_041622015.1 Oleiphilaceae bacterium | reverse complement strand
CCTTGAGCAAGCTATCGCCATAGGTGATCATAATGGCATCTTTTTCAGACCAGTGATTGGCATACTGAACAGGGGGCGAAACAGCGCCTTCCAGCTTCATTTCATGAATCAGTGCCTGACTTAACTGTGCATAGTCAATATCCGGAATTTCATCATAAATGACCTGTAAATGCTCACGTATATGTTGAATTAAGCTTTCTAGCACCTGATTCATTAGGCTGGCTCCGATAGAAATCGTTCTGTGAATAGTCTGCTTTACTAAATCTTTTTATTAGCGTGAGAAATATTCATTATCTTTTTCGACTGCACTCTGCAAGCGTTCAAGTATGTCGGGTATCGCGCTGATCACTCGGTTCCAGCTCGGTATGAACGGCGTCTCCATGGGGTTTTCCAAGAAGGTTTCGCCGGCGGTTATTATGTTTTGAGCAAACATTTCGACGGCTTCTTCCTCCTTGTGGATATCTAAACTTAAACCATTCATCACCGCATCGTTGTGATAGGTTTCGATTAGATCCAAGGCAATTCTGAAATAGGTTGCTTTGATAGAACGGAAGGTTTCGCTGTTGAAAGTTTTGCCTTGGGTCGCCAACTTTCTGAAAAGCGCTTTGGAAATATCGACAGACATTTTTGATAAACCGCCTTGGTCATCGCTAAGAGATAAGTCCTGATGCTTGTGATCATAAATGTCGGCGATGTCAGCCTGACATAAACGGTTGGTTGAGCAGTTGCGATACATTTCAGAGAGCACCCCAATTTCCAAGCCCCAATCACTTGGGATACGAATGTCACTGAGCACGTCTTTTCGGAACGAGAACTCACCGGCTAATGAATAGCGGAAACTATCCATGTAGTTCAAGTAGTCCATATCGCCATAGATTTTTTTCAAAGCACGAATGAGAGGGGTGACCAACAAGCGGCAGACGCGGCCATTAATTTTGCCATCGGCAACACGGCTGTAATAGCCTTTGCAGAACATGTAGTTAAATTGCGGGTGAGCAACGGGGTAGATCAGCCTTGCTAACAATTCCCGGTTATAAGTCAGAATATCGCAGTCATGTAGTGCCACCGATTCAGCCCGGCCGGAAGCAAGTATGTAGCCCATGCAATACCAAACATTGCGCCCTTTACCTAATTCTTTTGGGGCTAAGCCCATTTCTTGTAACTCTTTATCGAGCGCTAGTAAGGCTGGGCCATCATTCCATAACACGCGATGATGTTGAGGTAGCTCTGAAAAGAACTTTAAAGCATATTTGTATTGTGCTTCATCGGCTCTATCTAGGCCTATGACGATTTGGTTCAAATACGGAACATGTTTAAGTTCTTGAACGATATTGGATAGTGCCTCCCCTTCGAGTTCAGAAAATAAAGAAGGTAAAATCAGCCCGAGTGGGCGCTTTTTAGCGTGCTGAAGCAATTCTGCTTCTAGTTCTTCTACGGGGCGTCGGGATAAATTGTGTAAGGTGGTGATTCTGCCATTTTGATAAAAATCAGCCATGATTGACTCCAGAGTCGTTTAAATAGTATAGGAATATAGTTTTAATATTTTTTTGATGCCTTCAACCCAGCCGTGAGGGCCGTAGTGGTCTGTTTTAAGAATATGAGTTTGATCCGGGATATCTGGAAAAGGGTGAACAGGAGAGCGAATTAAAATAGCTTCTTCTGCTGCTGCCAGCATCGGAACATCGTTTTTTCCATCACCGAGGGCGATACTTAAAATAGGTTTAACTTGTTGCTGTTGAAATTGTTTTAATAAGAAAGCGAGGGCATGGCCTTTATTGCAATGACCGATTAGGTGCAAGAAACGGCCCCCTTCTTCAATGTTTGCACCAATTTGGCGCAAGTCGTATATGAACTGTGTTTTTTTGCTTTGATCGCCTGTCCAGAGAATAGGTTCGCTGTATTCACGTTTATTTGCCAATAGGGCTTTTTCGACGCTTAAGCCCGTTGCACGAGCAATTCCTTTTGAGCCCATCTCACTAAAATGGGTAAATTGATCTGGATAGTCCGGTTTTTTCATTTCTAAAACCTCTAACCAATAGTCTCTATCTTTACAGAGGCTCAGTCTCAGAAAGTCTGGGTGGGGGCTTTGAGTAAACTCACTTATCAGGTCTGCCGAGAAGTAGTCTTTAGGAAGATAAATCGCGGCACCATTTTCAACAATAAAAGGGTGTCGATTATTCAGTTGAGTGCGCAGGGTTAAGACTTCTTCAAAGGTTTTACTGGTGGTAAAAATAACCGGTATACCTTGTTGTTCAAGGTAGGTGAGAAGCTGGTTTGCAGGCTCAGCACTATAGGTAAAATGATCGAGCAGGCTACCGTCCAGATCGGTAAATATCAGTGTCTGCCATTTAGTACTTATCGTCTCTGTGGTGCTCATGAACTATCTGCCGCTCTGAATTTAAGTAATAACAATGGTCTGCGCGTTCAGGCATTTCAATTAGCATGAATTCAGTTAAGCGCTGAAAGTAATGAATAAAGCGTTTTATTTCTGCTTCACTCATCAGGCCTGAACTTGCCGCGCGGGTGTCATGTGTCGTTCTTTCTCTAGCCGTTCTATCGCTAGACAGTAGCAACTTCTTTGCCAGTTTGTTTTCTTGTTCCAAGCGCCAACTGAAAACGGCTTCAAAAGAGGGCGCTTTGAGCATGACTAAACAGTCCACTAAATTGAATAGCGTTTGGTAGTGAGTTTTCAAGCAATCGTTCGCATGCTTGCGCCAAATACCCTCGCTATCTTCATTGCGTTCCAAGTCATTGACGGGAAGGGTGAGTTGAGAATCTTCTTGCGGGTGAGCGCATAAAAACCAGCCTTCCAAAATAATGATATCAACTTGCTCAGGCGCTTGATCCCATTCTTGCTGAGGGAATAGATCATCCACAGCTTTATTAAAACGAGAGATATAGGGCGTTTTACCGCTTAAAAGTTCTTTTATGGTACTCAGGGCAAGAGTCGTATCATGGGTTCCGGGGACGCCTCTTGTGGCAAATAGCGGATGCACGGCTTTGGCTTTTTCAATTCGTGCAGCTTTACTGAGATAAAAGTCATCCAGAGAAATATTCACCACGTTCAGATGGTGAATGGTTTCAAAAGCATGTTGCAAGAATGCAGCCGTAGTACTTTTTCCAGAGCCTTGGCAGCCATTGATGCCAAGCACGACTGGCTTGCGTGCAGAGAGTCTGGAAAGCGCATCCTTGATGATGGGGTGGTAGGCACTAAATACTTGGTCTAAATAATTATTCGGAAGCTGATGCAACTCAAGGAATGATTGAAACTGGTGATGCTGCATCAGCATGTCCCCTCTACGAATGTGGTGGTCATATTTATCTTAGGTGATAAATTAGTACCAAGAATCGTGCCGATCTAGGTTAGACAATGGAATGGTAATAAAGGGCAGGCCAAGGGCATCGGTTTTAACTTTGGCGTGTATGACCTTGCTGCGATTTTCAGTGCCGGTGGGGCCGACGTAATAATACATTTCGGATATGCCATGGAATTTATCAAGCGTTAGAATATTTAACCTGGTCGACTCATCGACACCTGGAATAAAACCAAAGGGTATCGAAATACCAAAACTGTCAAAGTCGGTGGCTAAAGAGGTATAGAACACCGTCATGACTTGTTCAGATTCAGTCTGACTATCCACAACAATGGCACCAAACTTTGACTGGAGTTCAATCGCCAGACGTTGATCTGCATAGTGTTTAAATGGATGCATATCAATAAAATACGAGTTGATATAAACCTTTTTATCTTTCAAATCCGTTAAATTCTGATCTTCGAGCTTTGAGATAAGGTCGTCAATGCTGTGACTAATTAATCTTTGAGAGGTAGAGCCATTTAACTCACTTTGAACGTCACGTGTGGAGCAGCCATTGAGGGAAACTAAAATTAAGATGAATGAGCTGACACGAAAAAAAGCTGAACATTTTACTGGTAAGCAGAGCATATCGAGAGTCCCTATACGATTGAATGTTTTGGCTAACGTTAGCGCAAGATAAGATTCTAAACAATCGTCATTTAAACCTAATCAATGCCCAGTAATTTATGCATTTGCAGGCTTAAGCGCCATTGCGGATTTTTGAGGCAATAGTCTAAGGCTTTTTGTGTGTTGCTGATTTTGGTTTCATCTTTACCAAAGCGAATGCTTGGGTCGGCCATTGGCGAGAGGAAATAATAATCAGCAGGGAAGTGTTGAAACTGATTTGGTTGCGCTAATTCTTGGGGATAAACCAACTTCAATTCATCGCAACGCTCGAAGACAACCTTGGCATCGGCTTTCGGACTTAAACAAATCCAGTCAACCCCTTTAGGCAGGTTAAGAGTACCGTTACTCTCTATCGCGACTTCAAAGTTAAGTTTGTGCATTTCTTCAATAAGCGCTTCGTCTAATTGAAGTAGCGGCTCGCCGCCTGTAAATATCACATAAGGCTTTATTTTTACAGAAGCGGGAGGATGAATGGATTGGCTAGCTTGATTCTCTTGCCACATGTCTGAAATTCGATTTGCCAAGCTTTCAGCTGAATCAAACTCGCCACCATGTTGGCCATCAATGCCGATAATATCGGTATCGCAAAACTGGCAGACGGCCGTGCTTCTACTTTCTTCACGACCATTCCATAAATTACATTTGCTGAAGCGGCAGAATACAGCAGCTCGACCGGCACGTGCGCCTTCTCCTTGAAGGCTATAAAACATTTCCTTAACTCGATACATGTAAGGCAACTTTAAGATTAATAAGTGTCAGGCGGGTTGGGTATTTGCTTGAGAAAGACGCTAACAAATACTATTCGCCAGTAATCGCTTTGAGCTGTTTGTTTCGTGATTCCATCATGTCGCGTACCAAAATTGCGTCATTCAATGCATTGACTGCATTGTCTACAGAGAGTTCACCGCTGGTTAATCTATCTGGCAATTTCTGTGGCTGGCTGGCTTGTTGCGGCTCTTCCACTGCTTTTTCTTCAGGCTCAATTTTCAGGCTCTGGATGATATTGGTATTTGTATCGACCTGCAAGGTAGAAACTTTGCTGGCGGTTGTCGGTGGTTGATCGCCATAGTGCCATTGGCCATGCTCATCTTGCCATTTGTAATAGGTCTGTCCACTTGAAGAAACGCTGTTATTTCCAGAATCTGACCCACCCGGAAATAGTTTGTCCGGAATAAAGTCTTGAGCTGTTGGCATTTCCATAACGGGCTTGCCATCAGGCTTTTTTAGAAAGAAGGGGCCAATGATGGCTGCCGCTAATATAGCAACCGTAAAAAAGCGATAGTACCATTTCATAAAGCAAGCATCCGTTTAAAGCGCGTTTAATCTATCGGTTATTCGAGGAATTGGATGCATGGGCAAACAATTTTGTATGAGTAATGATAGATCGCTTTTGTCTAAGTCGCTAGCTGTGAGGTTGAGTATTAGCCAGTCCAGGGAGTCTAATTCCGGTGAATTGCTTTTAGGGATTTTTTCACAGGCTTCATAAAGCAAGGCTTGTTCTATTTGTTCAGCGTGTAACTCACAGGCTTGTAGTTGTGACTTTAAAGCAAGGCTATGCTCGGGTAATTGTGTTGGTAAGCTCTGGCGAGCCTGACGAATGGGCGCGACAACTTGCTCGTGCCATTCGCGACTTTGCGAGATCAAATTATCCAGATGAGGGCGCATATCTTTTTTCTCAAAACTCAGCCACATGGCGAGCAGTAATAAGTTGATTCTAAAATTCTGCTGGTTTTGAAGCTTCAACAGCTGTTGTTGTAATTTAGTGTTTTTCCATTGCTGAAGTGAAAACTGCCAGAAAGGATTATCGAGTGTCAGTAAACTTAAATCTTTCATTATTATCTGCATCAAAGAGTGAGTGGAAATTGGCGATAGCCGCTAGAAATATCGAGTAAATGGAGGTGCTTTTCAAGCATCGATTAATCTGTAGCAAAAGATTACGCCGATGCCTTAAATAATCAACTAAGATCGATTGATGTTAAGCGGGATATCCGTTACCTTCACGTTTTTTGCAGATCCCGTTCACGCTTTACTTAGTCGTATAATTCTATGCTTAAAATCGATGCGCTTACTCTTCGCCGCGGCCCTGAACCTTTATTAGAAAATGCCCATGCCTTAATGCATGCCGGTCAACGTGTGGCAATTATTGGTGCGAATGGTGCAGGCAAAACCAGCTTATTCAAATTGATTTTAGGTGAGCTTAGCCCCGATGCAGGCATGTTTAGCTTGCCGGGTAATTGTCGGGTCTCGCATATGGCGCAGGAAGTGACAGCCGGCCATAGAGAAGCCTTGGAGTATGTTTTGGATGGGCATAAACACTTAAGAGCGTTAGAAGCCCAATTATCTGAGGCTGAAGCGGCGCATGATGATCAAAAGCTCGCGCATATTCATGGTGAACTGGATGGTATCTCGGCTTACTTGGCGCCGGTTACTGCAGAAAAGTTACTCCATGGTTTAGGTTTTAGCCAGTCGGATATGCAACGCCCTGTGAATGATTTTTCGGGTGGTTGGCGTATTCGTTTGAATTTGGCTCAGGCGCTAATGTGTCCTTGTGACTTATTGCTATTAGATGAGCCCACAAACCACTTGGACTTAGATGCCATGCTTTGGCTCGAGCAGTGGTTAAAACGCTTCACTGGAACGGTGTTATTTATTTCGCATGACCGTGATTTTATTGATGCAGTGTCGACCCATATTCTACATTTCGAGCATAAGTTGTTAAACCAGTACACGGGCACCTACAGTGCCTTTGAAATGCAGCGCGCCGAGAAGTTATCCCAACAACAAGCCAAGTACGAGAAACAACAGCAACGCATTAGTGAAATTGAATCTTTTGTGACTCGCTTTAAAGCCAAAGCGAGTAAAGCCAAGCAAGCGCAAAGTCGCGTTAAAGAATTAGAACGCATGGCTTTAATTGCACCCGCGCATATCGATTCGCCCTTCAACTTTAGTTTTCCCGTTAGTGAGAAAATCTCCAGTCCTTTGTTGAATTTACAAAAATGCGACTTGGGTTATGCAGATAAGGCGATTCTGAATCAATTCTCGACCAGTATTTTGCCGGGTATGCGCATCGGTTTGTTGGGGCCGAATGGTGCAGGTAAGTCGACACTGATAAAAAGTTTGGTAGGCGATATTAAACCTTTAACGGGGCAGCGTTCAACGGGCGAGCATCTGCGTATTGGCTATTTTGCGCAGCATCAATTAGAGGCTTTGGATTTAAACGCTAGTCCGTTTTTGCATTTGCAACGAATTAGCCCTAAGGCAAGTGACCAGGAAATTCGTAACTTTTTAGGCGGGTTTGATTTCAGAGGCGATGCCGCCTTAGAAAAGATTACTCGTTTTTCAGGCGGTGAAAAGGCACGTTTGGCATTGGCGATTATTGCCTGGCAGAAACCAAATTTACTGATGCTAGATGAGCCTACTAACCATTTGGATTTGGAAATGCGTCATGCCTTGACGGAAGCGCTGCAAAATTTTGAAGGTGCGATTATTGTAGTGTCTCACGATCGGCATTTACTCAAAAATACCGTGGATACATTTTGGTTGGTTGCGGAAGGCAAGGTCGAAGAATTTAAAGGTGATCTTCATGACTACGAAACTTGGCTACAAACTTATGATCCGTTAGCCAATTCAGCGTCACATACGAGTAACGAGCAACCTGAGCTTTCAGGTGGCCTACAAAATGAATCTTCAGAAGATAAAAAAGAACGTAAACGCATCGCCGCAGAAAAACGTAAAAAGTTAAGCCCGCTAAAAAAACAATTAACGCAAGCTGAAACGCTGATGGCTAAAACTCAGGAGCAACTTGCTGATCTAGAGGAAAAACTAGCCGACTCAGACTTGTATGCGCATGAAAATAAAGAAAAACTAAAGGCTTTATTGGACGAGCAAGCCAAGCAAAAGCAAATTCTGGAAGAGGCTGAGCTGCAGTGGTTTGAACTGAGCGAAGAGATTGAAGACGCAGAACAAGCTGAAGACTAATATTTAACTTTATAGGGTGAGCTTGCGCACCATTTTGTGGTGGCTATCTCTATTCGGTGCGTGAGCACACTCTATAAACAACACTCTATAAACAAGATTAAGCTTTTAACTAAGACTTTATCGTTAACGGTGTGCCTTTAAAGCTGATGCCCTCCCAACCATAAATTAACAAATTACGGATGTTTTGGTGGTCGTTATTTTCTGGGTGTTGCAGAACATCTTCGCGATAATAGTCACCAAAGCACTGAAGTGTGTGCTCGATAGTGAGATTGTTGAGCTGGGCAAACGCAATTATTTTGCAAGAACCATTATTTTGGTTTGCTTCATTTAATTGTTTACCATTCGTGAATTCACAAGGCGAAAAATGGTAATACGTGTCGATAACCTGCATGGTATCTGTAAACTGAATGCTTTCTGGCTGGTCTTTTAGTCTTGATAGGAAATGCTCGACAGACATGAAAATAGGTTCCTTTGTCATTGGTTTTGGTCTTTTTCTAGCTTAACACTTTACTTGCTAAAAAAATCCAATTAAAATTCGCGCCCCTAGTAAAACTGTGTATATATTTTGAACACAGAAAAACAAACACACTTACATTAATGGTAATTTGAATGCCTTCAGTAAAATTGAAAGAAAACGAACCATTTGATATCGCTTTACGTCGTTTTAAGCGTACTTGTGAAAAAGCTGGCGTATTGTCTGAAGTTCGTCGTCGTGAATTCTATGAAAAGCCTACTTCAGTTCGTAAGCGTAAAGCTGCAGCTGCTGTTAAGCGTCATGCAAAGAAAGTTCAACGTGAAACAAAACGCTTCGAGCGCATGTACTAAGCTAGAGCTTTCTTTAAATCTTTAAAGAAGAGCTCTCTCTAGAGTATGGTTAAATATACTCTCGAAAAGTAGTGCATACATTTGTTGAGTAACTTATGGAGCTCAATAATGTTGTTATAGGCAAGTTATGATTAACTATTAATCACAATCCTCTATAAAACATATTCGTTCCGTATTAGCTTGTGGTGAACAGTAAATGACTGACGAAAAGTCCAATCTGAAAGCAACCATCTCGGCTGCTATGAAAGATGCAATGCGTGCTCGTGCCAAAGAGCGACTTTCAGCGATTCGTTTAATGATGGCTGAATTCAAGCGTATTGAAGTTGATGAACGTATCGAGCTAGATGATGCTCGCGTTCTTGCTGTTCTAGACAAGATGCTTAAGCAGCGTCGAGACTCTATTCATCAATATCAATCTGCAGGTCGTGAAGATTTGGCTGAAATTGAAATAGCTGAAGTCGCGGTGATTGAAGAGTTTCTGCCTGAAGCCCTAACGGATGACGAAATAGCAGCTATGGTTAAAGAGGCTATTGTAGAATCTGCTGCTGAGTCAGTCAGAGATATGGGTAGCGTGATGGCGATACTGAAGCCAAAGCTTCAGGGGCGTGCTGATGTGGGAAGTGTTAGTCAAATTGTTAAGAAAACGCTTTCTTAAGGTTTCTACCCCATAAGTTTAGTTTCTTCTAAGTTTACATACCTCGCTTCAGATTATTCAATCATAGGTGAATAAGCAGCATGGCAGGTTTAATTCCCCAGGATTTTATCGCTGATCTAATAGAGCGTGTTCCTCTATCTGACGTTATTGGTTCTCGTATTACCTTAAAGAAAAGTGGCTCTAGTTTAACGGCTTGTTGTCCTTTTCATCAGGAAAAAACACCTTCTTTTCATGTCAATGCGCAAAAGAATTTTTATCACTGCTTCGGTTGTGGTGCAAATGGCAATAGCATTAATTTTTTACGAGAGCATGAAAACCTTAATTTTAACGAGGCTGTTGAAGAGCTAGCAAAAATTGCAGGTGTTGAAATTCCAAGAGATGAAGCTGTTAAAAAGGTCTACAGTCTTCAAAACAAAATGTGGGATGCCTTGGAATATGCAAATGTTTGTTATCGAGACGCATTAAAAAATCACCCCAGTAAGTCTATAGCGCAAGAGTATT
>JBFJZQ010000104.1:0-10004 GCA_041622015.1 Oleiphilaceae bacterium | reverse complement strand
GCTGCAAGAAAGAACCACTTTTTTAATTTGAGAGGTACGCGATTCAACACGCGCTTCAAGATTTTGATTCAAATCCATGATTTCTTTTTCATCTTGCTTTCGGGCTGTAATATCGCGAATCATTACCGTAAAGATTATTTGATCATCATGCAGCACTTTATTCGTGACTAATGACAGCCAAACTTCTTGCTGGTCTACCATTGTTTGAATTTCAAACTGGCCCTCATCTTGAGTGTAGGATGCTAAGAACTCTAAGTACTCAACACCTCTCTGGCAGTCATCTTCATCGAGCATCAACTCAAGACCGCCACGAGGTTGAACTATTTCAAATTCACTTTGTGGATAAAAGCCTAATTCCGGAATGATTTCATCAAGCGCCAAGCCTTCAATTTCACCTTCTTGTCGTTTAAGAATTTCTCGACAGGCAGGTGTGATTGTTTTTATTTTTCCATTTTTATTAGCGCTCAAAAAAACAAAATCAGAGGAGACCAGCAGAATATCTATCAAATCATTTTTCAGCATGTTTTATTTTTCTGGATAAGGGGTTAAAAACCGAAAGTTATACTCATAAACATAGCAGGATAAATTGGTTTTTCCATTTGAAGAACTAATTTAAGGGAATGTACATAGAAGGCCGAAATATATTGCTTAGAAAAGCTCTAGTTCACCGGAGTCTTCAATTATCGGCTCATGTTTTTCAAGATAAGTCGCATCCAACAAATGAATCAGATCGTCTTTCTGATTCGACACCGTTTTGGGTAAGTCACTATTCATCACAGCGATCATAGGGAATAGTAGGTCTATATTATTTTTTCTATTACTCAAAGATTTATCATTTTTCTGAATCTGATCCATGCCTATACTTTTCATACCGATGATTTCATCGACGATGACGGCTAAACGGCTCTCCACCCCAGTATTAAAGCTAATTAAGGTCATGTGTTCTGTTTTTTCTCTTTCAGATAGACCGATGCGCCTACGAAGGTCTAAGACTTGCATCACCTTTTTATTCAACACGGTGACACCACGAAAAAAACCATTTTGATTAAAAAGCCGATATAAACGTATGTTATCGCTATACACGTTTTCTACATCACGACAATAAACACCTAATTTGATGTGCCCAACCCGAGCAACTAAATATTCATTCTTATCCATAAACGTCACGCTGTGTTTTTTATTTTCAGATACTGTTTATTTTGAAATGCTAGTCGGCAAGTATAGACTAAAGATAAAGCAATTAGAATCAACAACTAAGAGCGATATGTTAATGTGCCTTATAAAAGGTAGCTCAAGTATACAAGTATGAAAAGTAATCTTTTATTTGTGTTGTCGAAAATGATTGAAGCTTAGTGATATTATTATCAGGAATCCCATCAGGATCGGGATGCTGTTCTAAGGCTTGTGTTAAACTGTCTTCTCTGAGCAAATGCAGAATTGGGTAAGGTGCCCGATTGGTATAGTTTTCTACGTCTGTGACATCTGTCCCGGCAAACTGATAGGCTGGATGAAAACTCGCGATCTGAAATACCCCTTCAAAACCTTCAAGTTCAAGCACATTATTCAAAACAAATAATAAACTATTGAAATCGTTAAAGTCGGGAAATGCTTTTGGCAAGACTATTAAGGTTGTTTCGATTTCCGAAGCCTTGGACTCCTCTAACTTTATCAGTTCAGCTAGCACTAGTTCGAGAATAGCATCTTCTTCGGTCACTTCTTCACATATGATACGCACAAGATCAGATTCAAATGGCTTTCTTGCAAAGGGGCAAAAGTTCAAACCGATAACAATCGTTGTTAACCAATGTATAACCTTTTCCTGATAAGTTTCTTGTACACTTTCCATCATATTAACCTTGAAGAACATAATTGCCGTTGATTTGTAACTACGAAATTAGGACATAAGCCATAACATTTTTTGCCTGGTTGGTTTTTCGATAATCCCCTTCTCGGTTACTATCACGTCAATCAATGATGCGGGCGTCACATCAAAGACCGGATTAATTGCTTCTATGTCTAAAGGTGCAATAGCATGGTCTTTATATTCTGTCAGTTCAGATCCGCTGCGCATTTCAATTTCAATATCTGCACCCGTCTCAATACACAAATCGACGGTGCTACTTGGAGCAACAACCATGACTTTGACATCATGATATTTAGCAGTAATGGCTAATTGGAAAGTGCCGATTTTGTTTGCTACATCACCATTGGCTGCAATTCTATCTGCTCCAACCACAACCCATTTTACATTACGATTAGACATCACCCAGGCAGCCGCTGCATCGACATTAAGACATACCGGAATATCTTCATACTGCAATTCCCAGGCTGTAAGTCGTGAACCTTGGAGCCAAGGGCGAGTTTCATCTGCATAGACTTTATCAATCAAGCCTCTCTCCCAGGCTAACCTGGCAACGCCAAGCGCTGTGCCATAACCTCCGGTAGCCAAACTTCCGGCATTACAATGCGTCATCATTGAAAAGGCTTTAGAGAAAAGCTTTGCCATATGATCGCAGGCAAGTTCAGCCATATACTGATTATTCATGATATCTTCAGAATGAATTCGTTCAGCAAGCGCCAACAGGTGATTAGCCATGTCTAATAGAGGTATGTCAGTATCGTTAACAACTTCAAGAGCCTTATTAACTGCCCAAGCTAAATTGACAGCAGTAGGTCTTGCCGTTTTCAAACGACCATAATCTTTTATCATTTGGGTTTGAAAGGCACGACGGTTGCTTTGAGAATGCGCCTTCAAATAATTTTTTGCACATAATACGGCTGCATATGCCGCTGTGATGCCGATTGCAGGCGCCCCACGTACTGTCATGTTTTTAATGGATTCGATTGCTTCATCGAGTGTTTGGCAGATTACATATACTTCTTCAATTGGCAGTTTTCTTTGGTCTAGCAACACCAGTTGATCGCCGTGCCATTCTACTGCATGCACGTGACGCCTATTATTCATCTCCCAACACCTCTACAACTCCTTTTAATATTGTTTCTTTATGTTCATTAATTACGCAACGTAGCTCAACCAGTTCTTGTTTGTTAAAGCGAACAAGTATCTCTTTAATATCATTTGGCTTGATAAAAACTGTCGGTCTTTGATCTAATCTTTTCACGATGGCTTCAGCATCGTCCACACTACTAGATGAATGCGAGTGACTTCTTGGATCAGACTGCGATTCTTTCTTGGAATGAAATATCTCATCTTGAATAAATCTCTGAAAGGACTTCTGTTCAAGTAAGGCAACGCTATCGTTAGTAAAAGCGAACAAATGACTTTCTTTAGATTTATTCAAAAATACAAATCGTATCGTTTGATTTATGGGCACTTTTATCTTTTCTGGCCAAATTATGCCGTTTAAGATATCTATCTGAATAGTTACTGACTCAGCTGCCTCTCCAAAAAGTGGATCTTTCCAATACTCCCCTAATACATCTTCTGCTGTCAGCCCTGCATTTACCTTCAAAACAATCATCAGCAAACAGCTAAAGGAAAAAAGTTTTATCATTCAAAATCCCAAGAAATTTTAGTTGGGTAGTGTAAAATAAAACACCTTTCAACACTAAGTTTAAAATGCCAAATGAATCATAAAAAGAATGTTCTAACTATTGCAGGCTCCGATTCTTCGGGAGGCGCCGGAATTCAAGCAGACATTAAAACCTTCGAGGCATTAAATACCTATAGTGCATCGGTTATTACAAGCGTAACATCCCAAAATACTCTGGGAGTACAGAATGTATTTGATCTTCCTGATGAGATTATTGAAAGCCAGTTAGAATCCGTTTTTTCAGATATTCGTTTTTCGGCTGTAAAAATAGGTATGCTTAAAAAGCAATCTTATATTGAACTTGTAGCCAAGAAACTTAAAGCACATAACCCCATGTTTATTGTGGTAGATCCAGTGATGGTTTCTTCAAGCGGACATAAATTGTTGGATGAAAACGCCATTATATCAATGACAAAGCATATTTTTCCTAAAGCCAGTCTTGTAACGCCAAATATTCCTGAAGCCGCCGTATTATTAAATAAGAAGCCTTCGTGGATTGAAGGTAATTTAAAAGAAGCGTGTCGCCGACTAATCAATAAATATTCACTTAAAGCCGTATTATTAAAAGGCGGACATCTCACGGGTAATCACTGTGAAGACACCTTGGCTTATACAAAGCCTTCAAGCAAAGTTACGAAGCCTTGCTCCCCTGAACTAATTAAATACCAAAGTTATCATTACCCAAAAATATCAACCCAAAACTCTCATGGTACGGGCTGCACACTTTCTTCAGCAATAGCTGCGTTTATGGCTCAAGACTACCCATTAGAAATGGCAGTTCGGCAAGCTGGAAGTTTTCTACAGACAGCTCTTCTAGGGGCAAACCTCCAAGCTGTAGGAAGCGGCACCGGGCCACTAAATCATCATGCAGGTAATTTACTTCAAACCAAAGCATCAAAAGATTAAATCTGTGAACAAAGAAGCTACAATTAGAATTATAAACTTTATACTTATGTCCACTGATTAGCAGAGTGTTTTTAACATTATGCTTTACTTATAATTGATTTTTATTTGAGCTGCGACCAACAATGTTTTCACGCTTTATTATAATTTTAATCACAGTCTTTCTAGCTTCTTGCGCAACGCAGCGCCTTGAACAAAGCGAACAAGAAATAACCGAAGCCAAACAGCAAGCTGTTAACTCAAAAAAATCAGTTGAAGAACTTTTAGTTGAATATGCGAACAAATTAGAGGTTTTGGATGAAGATAACCTTCTTTTTTATGCGCCTTTAACAATGCAATTAGCCTCAGAAAAAGCGGCGAAAGCCAAACACCTAAGAAGTAATAATTCAGCTAGTCTACCTGACATAAAATTTGAATTAATGTCTGCTTTACATTTTTTAGATAAAGCAAATATGAACAAAAAGGCCGTCAAGCTTCATTTAAAATCGGCAGACACACATTTTACAGAGCTGAAAAATTTACAAGCACCCAGTTTACTACCGCTAAAATTCAACAAAATTGAAAGTACATTCCGTCAACTAAGTACCTTAATTGAAACCGGTAAAATACAAGACGCGATTAAACAAGAACCTGATTTAATAAAAGAAATGATTCAAGTTGAAATTGAAACACTTCAAAAAAGCTACTTAGATAAAGCAGCTGATTATATTCAACAAGCGAAGGAAAATGATGCTAGCAGTTATGCACCCGCTACATTAAAAGAAGCTGAGGGCTTTTATCAAGCGACAAGCGCATTCATACAGAAGTCGTATAGAGATAAAAATACTATCATTGAAAAGTCAGAGGAAACACTCAAAGTAGCAAGAAAGCTCTACTTTATATCAAAGGAAACACTCGCATTTCATAAAAGCTCCAATGAAGAAATTGAAATAAAGGTAATCAACGCCTACGCGCTGCTAAAAGAACTTGGAGTCAGCTTAGCTATCGAGCCTCTTGAAATATCCCAGTTTTCTGAGCAAGGTGCTCAGCTGCTAAAACAAATAAAGATCACTAAAGAAGAAACAAGCGATCTAATTAAACAACTACAGGCCAAAAATGAAGCTTTAGCCTCTAATAAACAAGCTGTCATCTCAGTCACGCCAATGCCTCAATTACAAAGCCCGAAAATCATCATGAGCCAAGAAACAAATAAGGCAGTATTATCCGAGCTTTTCATGCCTAATTCGTATTCAGATGCTGAAGTGCTTGAGGATGAGAACTTAGAATTTGACTCTATAGAAATCGTTAAATAGCCTTTAAAAAGAAATAAAATGAGCAGACTTAAGCAAACATATGCCACTGAAGGTTTTTTTGGCATTGGCATTTTAAACCCCGAAATTGACGAGAATATCGGTACCTTGTGGCGCTCTGCATATATACTCGGTGCCTCATTTATCTTTATTGTGGGTACAAAAAAATTCAGAAAACAGTCAAGCGACGTCACCCATGCTTGGAATAAAATCCCCTTATACTTACATCAGAATTTTGAAGAACTCTATCAATCACTGCCCTATTCTACACAGTTAGTTGGCGTTGAAATGGCTGACAATGCAGTGCCAATATGTAGCTTTGAACACCCACTAAGAGCTATTTACTTATTGGGCTCTGAAAGCTGTGGATTACCCGAAAACGTCATACAAAAATGTCATTCCCTTGTTTGTTTACCGGGTAACTTTAGCTTGAACGTCGCCTCTGCGGGTAGCATCTTACTTTACGATAGGGTATCTAAGGTTCCCGCTGCACTTCCTGATAGAGCCTAAATACAAATACCTTATTCATTTAGAAGCCTGCTATAATTTCAACTTACAATAAATACACATGTTCACGTTTCACTGAATTATTACGAATAAAAGGTATACTTTTGACTACTCGATCTGAGCAAAAACTAAAAACAAGACGTGCACTTTTAGACGGTGCCCTTCAAATTCTAAGCCCTGAAAGAGTATTTTCAAACCTAAGCTTACGAGAAGTGACGCGCGCAGCGGGTATAGCGCCTACCTCTTTCTACAGACACTTCGATGATATGAATGACTTAGGACTCGCCCTTGTGGAAGAGGCTGGCCTGGCCTTAAGGCAATTATTAAGAAAGGCACGCTCCAGAATAAAAGAAAGAGGCACTGCAATTGATACATCTGTTGACACTTTCATGGAGTATTTAAGCAATAATACAAACCATTTCAGATTGCTATTAAGAGAACATACAGGAAACTCTGAAGAGTTCAGGATTGCAATCAATCTTGAAATTCATCATTTTGTTACTGAATTAGAAGATTACTTAGGTAAAAGAGAAGCTGATAATAAAGATCATCCGCACGCAGACAAAGCCACAATTAATGCCTTAGCAGAAGCGATGGTCACCATTGTTTTTCATATGGGCGGCCTTGCTTTAGATGCCTCCAAATCGCAAAGAGAAGAGTTGGCATCAAAAGCTAAACTTCAATTAAGAATGCTAGTTAGAGGCGCAAGGCCTCTCAGTTGAAAGCTATAAAACCTGAATTTTTAGTTCCATTTTTGTCTTTTTTCAAGCCACTTCTAGAAAGCATTAATAGGCGCCAACACACTCTTTTAAGTGAACATATAGTCTATTAGCTAAAGCTTCACAATGTATAAATTAACTAAGTAAGTTGAGCCTAAACCAGTCAATTTAGTGATTTAACTTCCATCATAAATCTGCTCCTACCCCCTAATTTCTAGTTAAACATATTGCCCCCTTGACTTAGATCAATCCAGGCTAAGATAGCCATGAAATCAATATAATCATGATCAAATCGGGTATATATTTAAAGCAAGTTTTCACTTGAGCTTATAAATAGAACTAACTAGTGACCCAACTTTTTAGTTTACTTTTTTTCGGAAAGTTATGGTTGATATATCAAAAAGACATTTTCTACGCTTGTCAGAGGAGCCTGAGAACTTGTCACCTTTGCCATGGTTAATCACCCCTGAGAAATTTAAGAAAACATGTACCCAGTGCGGTAATTGTGTAAGCGCTTGTGAAACAAAAATTATAACTCCGGGGTTAGATGGCTACCCAGGCATAGACTTCAAAAAGGGTGAGTGCACCTTTTGCTATGCCTGTGCTAATGCATGCGAAGAAGATCTGTTTTTGTCTAAATCAGAAAAACCTTGGCTCCTTTCGGCTACGATCTCTGAAAAATGCTTAGCCAAAAATAATGTTGAATGCAGGACTTGCAGTGAAACTTGTGAACCGTTTGCTATTAACTTTCAGCTTCAAATTGGAATGGTCGGTCAACCCGTCATCAACATTGAAAATTGCACAGGGTGTGGTGCTTGCGTTTCAATTTGCCCGGTCTCGGCCATAAGTATCTCTGCATAAGAATAAGAGGATAAATGATGTCTACTAATGAAATACATATTGCCAGTCTGATAGTTCATGTAATGCCCTGTCACCTGTTTGAAACGCAAAAACAAATACAAAATTTACAGCACGCTGAAGTACATGGTATAGGCCAGGAAGGCAAAATCATCGTGGTATTAGAATCTGAAAGCCAAGGTCTTATAACTAAAACTATAGATAAGATATGTGACCTACCAAACGTATTGAATGCTGCATTGGTGTACCACGAAATTGATCAGGACATGCGTCTTGACGAAGAGAACAGATCTGAACTTAGAGGACATACTGGGGATTTATTATGGAACTAACGCGAAGAGCCTTTATGAAGGCGAATGCTGCTGCATCGGCAGCAGCTGTAGCAGGTATAACATTACCGGCAAGCGCAACTAATCTTATCGCAAGCTCAAAGGACACCAAAATCCACTGGGACAAAGCCCCATGTCGTTTTTGTGGAACGGGTTGCTCAGTCCTTGTGGGAACCAAGAATGGCCAAGTTGTCGCAACTCAAGGTGACCCTGAAGCACCTGTAAACAAAGGTCTTAATTGCATCAAAGGTTACTTTCTTTCCAAAGTAATGTATGGCTCAGATCGCTTGAAACAACCTCTATTAAGAATGAAAGATGGTAAATATCATAAACATGGCGACTTTACGCCCGTTTCATGGGACACCGCATTTGATGTAATGGCAGAAAAGTGGAAGGCCGCCTTAAAGAAAAGTGGTCCAACAAACGTGGGCATGTTCGGCTCTGGTCAATGGACGGTCATGGAAGGTTATGCTGCCTCAAAAATGATGAAAGCAGGTTTTCGTTCTAACAACATTGATCCAAATGCCCGCCATTGTATGGCCTCTGCTGTAGGCGGTTTCATGCGTACCTTTGGCATTGACGAACCGATGGGTTGTTATGATGACTTCGAGCATGCTGACGCATTTGTATTATGGGGCTCAAACATGGCAGAAATGCACCCCGTACTATGGACGCGAATAACCGATCGGCGTTTGAGCAATAGCCATGTAAAAGTAAATGTATTGTCTACTTACTATCATCGTTCATTCGAACTCGCTGATCATGGTTATATCTTCAATCCACAATCTGATTTAGCCATAGCAAACTTTATCGCTAATTATATTATTCAGAACAATGCAATTAATTGGGATTTTGTAAACAAGCATACTAATTTTATGCAGGCAGAAACGGACATTGGTTACGGCTTGCGCGATGAGCATGAACTTCAGCAAAAAGCGGCGAATCCCAACTCGGGCAAAATGACTTCTATCAATTTTGAGCAATACAAAGCGTCCGTTGCTCCTTATACCGCAGATAAAGCCTCAGAAATATCGGGTGTTACCAAAGAAAAGTTAATTCAACTAGCTAGGCAATACGCAGACCCAAATATAAAAGTTATGTCCTTATGGACCATGGGAATGAATCAACATACTCGCGGTGTTTGGATGAACAGTTTGGTATACAACATTCATTTATTAACTGGCAAAATATCAACACCTGGAAACAGCCCCTTCTCTTTGACAGGCCAACCTTCAGCATGTGGCACTGCTCGAGAGGTAGGGACATTTTCACATCGCCTGCCAGCCGATATGGTGGTAACAAACCCAAAACATCGTGCAATCACAGAAAAGGTTTGGAAACTTCCTGATGGTACCATTCCTGCTGAGCCCGGCTATCATGCTGTCGTGCAGGATAGAAAGCTAAATGATGGCAAATTGAATGCCTATTGGGTGCAATGCAATAACAATATGCAAGCAGGCCCAAACATCAATGCTGAAAGACTTCCAGGTTACCGAAACCCAGATAACTTTATTACGGTTTCAGACCCTTACCCTACAGTGACAGCGCAAGCGGCAGATCTTATTTTACCTACTGCCATGTGGGTTGAAAAAGAAGGTGCCTACGGTAATGCAGAAAGAAGGACTCAAGTGTGGTATCAGCAAGTAAGTGCTCCCGGCGAAGCGCGTTCGGATCTCTGGCAAGTCATGGAATTTTCAAAACGATTTAAAATAGAAGAAGTCTGGCCGGAAGAGTTATTGGCGAAAAAGCCAGAGTATCGTGGTAAAACCATGTATGAAGTTTTATTTGAAAATGGCCAGGTAAACCAGTATCCGCTTAAAGAAGCGCGCGAACTTAACGATGATT
>JBFJZQ010000103.1:0-10083 GCA_041622015.1 Oleiphilaceae bacterium | reverse complement strand
GTGACCTTGGTAGAACTGGTGATATCCATCATCATTTTATCGATCGCGATGATCGCCCTGATGAACGCCTTCAGTTTGAGCATGTCAACCAGTGCTGATCCCTTATGGCGGAATAAAACACTTAAACTCGCCCAGTTATATTTAGATGAAATCCTAGCTAAAAATTACGATCACACTACCCCCGTTGGCGGTGTACCCTATGTTGCCTCGCCCAGCTGTGCCAGTTTAGGCCCCGACGGCAGTGAAACCCGCGCAACCTATAATGATGTCGATGATTATCATGGTATAAGTGAAGCGCCCTTCAGTTTAATTGCGGCCTTAGATGCCTCCTATGACAACTATCTTGTCAGTATTAGCGTGACATGTGATGTCGGTACCGTGGTCGATGCGGTCAATGCAGCCAATACCATCTCCGATGCACAGGCGAAAAAAATAACTGTCACCATTACGCCGCCAGGCCAAACGGCGCTGCCCTTTGCTGTCTATCGGGGGAATTTCTAATGCTTAAATATTCATTAGAGCCGCCCAAGAAGAAAAGCATGGGCTTTACCTTGATAGAGATGGTGGTGACGATCGTAGTCATTGGTATTCTAGGGGTAGGCATATCCAGTTTTATCGGCAGTACCACAAAAGGCATGATGGATACGGCAGAGCGATCACAAGTTGCTACAATCGCCTGGCTGGTGTCTGAAAGATTAAGTCGCTCTCTAAGACAAGCACTGCCGAATAGCATTCGAACCAGTGTCGATGGAACCTGTCTCGAATATATCCCCATCTATGCCGGCACCGATTATTTAAGTGTGCCTGTTACAGTCAGCACCACTGACTTTGACGTGGCACCTTTTTCCAATATGGTGATTGGCTTTAATTTCACGGCTCAGCCGCTTAGAGTGGCTGTTTATCCAAATGACGTGTCAGACCTTTATACCTTGTCAGCAACGAGTAACATCAGTTCACAAGTAGCACAATTGAGTGCCGGGGCAACGACCAATGCCCAAAACATTCGTTTAAGTACCGCGCATCGGTTCCCGACAGACTCGCCCAGTAAGCGGCTTTTTCTCGTTCCACCGCCCAATATGTATTGTTTCGAAAGTAGTACTCTGTATCACTACAGCGATTACGGTTTTAACACGGCCTTCTCAACAACAGGTTTGAGTAATCAAGTGGTAATGGGAACCCGATTAAATTCAGGCCAATTCAATTATGCGCCGAGTACTTTACAGAGAAACGGGGTGATCACCATAAACTTTAATGTACTGGGTGATAATGGTTTAACGCATACCGTGAACCAAGAGGTGCAAATTAGAAATGTACCCTAAGCATCGTAAGGCCTTACTTCATAGGCACGTTCTCTCAAGGTCGTTTAGTTACGCCAAACAACGTGGCGTTGGCTTACCGGCGACGATATTTTTAATTGTGATCATTGCGCTGATTGTACTTGCCTTAAGTGATATCAATAAAAAATCAGGCCTTGGATTTGGTCAGGATTTTTATTCGATGAAAGCCTTTTATGCCGCTGAAAGTGGCGCACAAGTCGCTTTGAATCGGGTATTTGTCGGCGCACAAAGTTGTTCCAACGCCTTGGCCGATATAGATTTTGATGACTCGGCCGTCAACCCGGGTTTGGATCAGTGCGACACCGTGTTGAACTGTCGACAAGATATCGTTGAGGGCATTACGTATTACACCTTTAACAGTATAGCCACCTGCGGTACAGGGTTTGAACAGGCGCAACGTAGTATCGAAGTGCGTGCGCGTTCAGAATAGTGATATAGCGTGACCAATATGAGCCAACAAATTCCTACCCTTGTAAAGATCTTAGTTGGCTTTATGTTTTTCCTTTCTAGCGCTGCCTATTCGGCAACGTATACCGTTTCTGAACTATTACCCACTCCCTTGGATACGCCAAACATAGTGTCCACTGTGAGTTGGGATCGTACAGATACCGGTTATCCGGATGATGACGATAAAGTTCTAGTGAATATAGGTTTTCCGTTTACCTTTAAAGATACCGCGTATTCCCAGGTCAGAATTCTCACTAACGGTGTATTGCACTTTGGTGCAGATCAACGTTTTCATCGCGTCTTTAATAACGTGGCATTACCAACTAACTCAGCCGATAGGTTTATTGCACCGTACTGGGATGATTTGGTCGATGATTCACAATCATCCGTGACCTACGGCATGAAAGGCAGTGCGCCTTCGCGTTCATTTATTGTCACCTGGAATAATGTCAGAGCGTATTCAAATAACCTGCGTTATGACTTCCAAGTTGTGCTCTATGAAAATGGTGATATCCGTTTTCGTTACGATAACAATACCGCCAACGGCGTCAGTGCAACGATTGGTATTGAGGTGGATAACTCGGATGTTATTCAATATTCCTTTAATTCTTCAAGTGTCAGAACTGATTTTGATTTGTTCTTTAGGAATACCTTGTTGTCCTTACCCCCAGCGGTATTGGATATCCGAATGGATGAGCTGGAGTGGACGGGGACTAGCGGCGAAGTCTTGGATAGCTCGCCTAATGCGCTCAACGGTGCTGCCTTTGGTGGCGCGTTGAATTCTGATGTGAGTCCGGTGATTGATGGTAATCCAGGAACCTGTCGATATGGGGATTTTAACGGCACCAACCAATATATCAATATTGCGGACAATAATGCGCTGGATATGGGGTCAAGTTTCACCGTCTCTGCATGGGTTAAAATTGATTCGCTGCCTTCTTCTGGACTGAAAACAATACTCTCTAAAGACGAAAATTATGAGTTCCATGTTAAGCCCAATGGCACTATTAATTGGTGGTGGCAGACCAACTCACCTAATGCGACTCGTCAAATGGATTCTATAACTGCACTAAATCCGGGAGTTTGGACCCATGTGGCGATACGGCATCAAGCAAACAATCAGACGATCTTTATAAATGGCCAAGCGAGTGGCAGTTCCAGCTTTACCGGTACCCCTGTTAGCAATAGTGACCCATTACAAATTGCCGCCGATCAAAACTTTAATGGCCGATATTTTAATGGCGATATAGACGAAGTGAGGGTATTTGATCAAGCTTTATCGGATGCGCAAATGATCTCCTTGGCCAATGAAACCCATTTCTGCCGCTTGGCTGGTGCAGGTTGTTCTTCAGCCTTTCCTGATGCCTTGTCCAGTTACAATGATGGTGTCTTAACCTTTACCGAGTCTGGAAATTCAATTAATAGCCCAGACAATACCTTACAGTTTTCATCCATTTCTCCTGCTGTGAATAGTTTTTGTAATGGTGCTGTATGTTCCGCTGAACCTGGCAACCCTGTCGCTGAAATTGAATTTGGTTCCTTCCCCGATACCTCTAGTTATACCCAGGATTTCACAATTAACAATAATCAGACTGGTACCCTTGGTGGAGGCGGTCGTCAGCAATATGACAACGTCGATGTGGGGCAAAGCGCTACCATGAATATCAATGCAGCAGTGTCGACATATTATATTGATGATTTGAGAATACAGAGATTTGCGACTATTAATCTTCGTCCAGGGGATTATTGGGTCAGACGCTTAAGGGTTGAACGCGATGCCGTCATCAATGTGGTTGGAAACGGTACCGCGCGAATTTTTATTCGTGATGATGCGAGTTTTGAACAATCCATTTGGTTTAACCCAAATGATGGATTCGGGTTAACAGGCGATGCGAGTAAGTTATTTCTGTTTGCAGAGGGAGATATAGAGTTTGATAGGAATACCCGCTTCTGGGGCGGTATTTTTGCGAAAGGCAATATTTCCCTAGCGCGTGACGCCTTATACGAAGGGGGAATTTCAGCCAGCAATATCTCAATCGATCGAAATACTACAATTGATTATGATGCCGGAGCGATGGAGCGATTAGATTTCGGTTCTATTTGCCAAACGGGAACCTGCAATTTTGGTGGTTTCCAGATTACCGCGCCCAGTGTCGCTCTAGCCTGTCCACAATCCAGGGCAGAAATTGGTTTTCAAACCCTGTGTGAAGACGGCGTAACCCCGAAGACAGATTATGCCGGGTCAGTAAACCTTTCTACCAATGAAGCTGCTTTAAGCCGCTTTTATGCGGCGGCATCGGGTGGTTCAGCCATCACGAGCCTGATCTTGGATGGTTCCGAATCGGGGATTGGCTCTGTTTATGTGTATCACCAAAATGAAAATTCTAGTCTTCAGGTTAATTTAGAAGATCAGACAAGTTCCATCACTGATTCCGTTAATATAGATTTCAGGTCAACAGGATTTGCTGTCACAGGGCCAGATGATTTCACTTGCGGCGTAACAGAATCAATGACCATCAGAGCCATTGGCCAGGTCGATAATGCCGCGGGATCTTGTGCTTTATTAACGGGGTTTACAGGAAACAAAGCGATATCAGCTTGGGCAACCGCGAACTATGAGCAGACAGGTCCGTTGGTGAGTAGTGCAGTTCAAACGCCCATCCTGATAGATGGGGTGGCTATCAGTAACAGTACACAGCCGGGTACGCCAAACTTGAATCTCAATTTCAGTGCAGGTGAAGCAAGTGTGAGTGTCGCGCATTTAGATGCCGCTCAAATTTTAGGGCTTGAATTCGCTCATGATGATGGCGTGGCCGGAACACCCGAACTGACAGGTTCCTCTGGGCAGTTTGTGGTATTTCCGAGGACGATCAAAGTGACCACATCGAGCGTTTGCACCACAGGGGATCACACCTGCGCAAAATTTGTCAGTGCGGGAAGTTCTTTTAATATGACCGCTACAGCCGTTTGTGCCGACACGTCACAAAGCAAAGCAAGCAGCTATCGATCTCAAAGTGATATCGCCTTAAGTTTGAATTTAGTTGCACCCTCAACAAATGCTGTGAATGGAGTTTTAGCGATCAATCAGCTAGCAATTAATGATGCGGATAACGGTGAAAAGACGGACAATCAAAGCATAAGTGAAGTGGGGGTGTTTACAATTTCAGCACAAGCGCCTTTGTATTTTGGGAAAACGATAACTCAAACCAGCTCAGATAATATTGGCCGTATTTATCCAGACCATTTTGCCTTGAACCTCAATACGCCAAGTTTTGCCAATTCGTGTAATCGCTTTACCTATTTGGATCAGGAATTCTTCTTTAATACCGCACCGCAACTAACAATTGAGGCGAAGAATGCCTTTGGTGATATCACTCAAAATTACGAAGGTGATTTTTGGAATCTTGGCATTAGTTTACAAGAACAAGGCACTTGTAATGGTGTTTCGAGTATTAAAGGTTTCTGTTATGCGGACAATGTCGGTGGTGCCGCAAGCTTTCAAACGCCAAATTCAAGCCAAAGTTATGGCAATGTTACCAATGTGAATGGCCAAGTCAGTTTAACCTTACACAACCAATCTTTCGATGCGTTTACTTATTCAAGACCCGCAGCGAATGTATTGCCTTTTGATGCAGATGTTGCTTTGAGTGTCGACTTAGAGGACACAGATGGTGTCATAGGATCGTTGGTGCAGAATAATATTGGTTTTGCTTCAGACACCGATTTTGGTAGCGCGAATTATAATTCAACCAATAATTTACTGTTGCGTCATGGCCGTTGGAAAATGGAAAACGCCTATGGCCCAGAAACTCAGAATTTGGCGATTAAAGCTCATGCAGAATATTACACGCTGCAAAATAAATTTGAATTCAATAACGATGATAATTGTACCGCTTTGACCAATTCTGATATTTCCCTGAATGGTGGGAGTAGTGCTGCTGCGGTTTCAGTTGGGTCTGGAAGTAGCACTTTCAGTTTTAATTCACCGCTCAATTTGGCTGAAGATGAGAATTTTTCACTGAGTTCGCCTGGGGCAGCAAATACCGGAAATGTCGAGGTCGACGTCGATTTAACTAACTTTCCATGGCTTCGCTATGACTGGAATCAGGATGGAAGTTTGATTGATCACCCGGCAATTAAAGCAAGCTTTGGGCAGTATCGAGGGCATGACCGAATTATTTACTGGCGAGAAGTGGCTAATTAATGCAGAGGTTTATAGGAAGCATTTCGACGGGGCTCAATGAGCGGTGTTTTTTATAGGAAGCATTTCGACGGGGCTCAATGAACGGTGTTTTTTATAGGAAGCATTTCGACGGAGTTCAATGAACATAAGCTTTCGTTCCCTGAGCCCGTCGAAGGGTATGTTTAGAAACTGAATGACCAATTAGAATCAATCATCATCTGAATCATTAACATTCATATCCAATTCTTTAATTTTTCGGGTGAGCGTATTTCGCCCCCAGCCCAGTAAAATCGAAGCGTCACGCTTACGACCTCCTGTTTGATTAAGCGCTGTCTCTATCATGATCCGTTCAAACTCGGGTACGGCCATTTGAAGTACGCCTTGTTTACCTTTCTTCAGTTCTTGATCAGCCCACTTTCTGAGCGCTTCCTGCCAAGTTAAACCTTTAGGTGAACTCTGATCTTCATTGAGTAATTCAGGGGGTAAATCCGAAACATGAATTTCACGACCGCTGGCCATCACCGTTAACCAGCGGCAGGCGTTTTCAAGTTGGCGCACGTTGCCCGGCCAGGACATGACACTTAGATAATCTTCTGTTTCAGGGCGAAGCACTTTGGTTTCAACAGAGAGTTCTTTAGAGGCTTTTTTAAGAAAATAATTAGCGAGCTTTGGGATATCTTCACTTCTGTCAGCAAGCTTCGGTAAATGAATACGGATGACATTTAAACGGTGAAACAAATCTTCCCGGAAACTTCCGGCATTGACCAGGTTCTCTAAATGCTGGTGAGTAGCCGCGATAATACGCACATTCACTTTCACTGGCGTTGTTCCGCCGACGCGATAGAATTCACCATCGGCTAACACTCTGAGCAAGCGCGTTTGGGTATCGGCGGGCATATCACCAATTTCATCTAAAAACAGTGTGCCACCATTGGCTTGTTCAAAGCGTCCGGTTCTTTGGGTGGCTGCACCGGTAAAGGCGCCCTTTTCATGACCAAATAATTCTGATTCAATCAAATCTTTGGGAATCGCTGCCATATTCAAAGCAATAAATGACTCTTGGGATCTGGGGCTATGCTGATGCAATGCGCGCGCAACCAGTTCTTTACCGGTGCCCGACTCACCATTGATCAGTACCGTGATATTTGATTGTGATAAGCGGCCAATGGCTCGAAAAACTTCCTGCATGGCAGGCGCCTTACCAATGATTTCAGTGCTTTCAACGACTTGTTCCGTAACGCCGTTTGAATTTTTGGCGCGTTGTTCTTGTGAGTGAGCAATCGCTCTTTTGATAAGGATAACGGCATCATCAAGGTCAAAGGGCTTAGGTAGATAATCGAAAGCGCCACTTTGATAGGATGACACGGCACTATCGAGGTCAGAATGGGCTGTCATGATAATGACCGGCACTTCAGGTAAGCCGCGGTGAACATGAAAGGCCTGAATTTTTTCAAGCAAGGCTAAACCATCCATACCCGGCATACGAATATCACTAATGATGGCGTCAGGCGTACTTCTGGTTAATTGCTCGACAACACCTTCCGCGCGATCAAATAGTCTTAAATCGAAATTTTCTTTTGCGAGTGCTTTTTCTAAGACCCAACGAATTGACCGGTCGTCATCAATGATCCATACAAGTGGTTTAGAGGCCATTATTTTGCTCCAGAGGTAAGTACACAATAAAATTTGTTTCGCCAGGTTTGCTCTCGCACTCCACTAGACCGTCATGTTTCGTCAAGATACTTTGGGTAATGGAAAGGCCTAAACCGGTCCCATCTGGTCGTCCACTGATCATTGGGTAAAATATATTTTGAATGGCTTCTTTAGGAATGCCCGGGCCGTTGTCCATGATTTCCACACTTAATACCAGCCTGTGTCGAGAATGACCTATTGTAAATTGCCTTAATGCTCGGGTTTTTAGAGTTATGATGCCGTCCTGTCCTTCTTCGACTTGGTTCGATAAAGCCTGGAGGGCATTTTTCGAGATATTCAAAAAAGCTTGAATGAGCTGACTTTTATCCCCTAAAAATTCGGGAATGCTCGGGTCGTAGTCCCGAATTATTTTAATTTGGCCCGACGATTCAGCATGTATCAACGTGCACACACGTTCTAATATTTCATGAATATTGGTTTCGGATTTCTTGAGTACTTTATTGGAGCCAAGCATTCTATCGACTAAATTTCTGAGCCTGTCTGATTCATCCATAATGATTTGGGTATATTCGTGGTGATCAGGATCAGTGAGTTCAGCATCTAATAATTGGGCTGCGCCACGAATTCCACCTAGAGGGTTTTTGACTTCATGCGCAAAGCCTCTAATGAGGATCTGGGCGGTTTCCTGATTTTCATGAAGCTGTTCTTCCCGGCTAATTCTAAGAAGGCGATCTTTCGCTTGCATTTCAATAATAAGATAACGGTGATCATCGATGACATGAGGTGACACAGAGCAATCTACTAAAATTGGTGCACCGTTATGGAGCAAGAACTCGCAATCACGTTGGGTGTATGAGTGGCCATTTTCAAGGATGGATCTGAATTCATTGAATAAGGTGTGTTCATACTGGGTGAATAATCTACTTAGCTTGCTAGATAAGATTCGTTTATTGCCTGATTGCAACAAAATAGAGGCCGCAGGGTTGGCGTAGCACACTTTTAGATCTTCATTCAAAAGGAATACCGCGCTAGAGAGATTTTCCAATATTCTATTATGGAAATTATTTGAAAAAGGCTCTGTCAGGAATTTTGGGGTCATGGCAATTGAATAAACTCTCTATAAGCAAACATTATCAAAACTAGACTAGTACGATGAATCATCCTAATAAAAGCAAGAAGCAAACCAATTCAGATCAATTCTCAAAATGAATCAATAAATATGAATATTTAGCTGTTTGTTTAGGCTTTTTGACGTATATAAAGCCTTTAGGTTTACATATTCTGAAGAACTAAAGCATTAATTTTGTTTTTATATTCGCTGAGGTGGAAAAAATAAAGAGCACTATAGAGCGAAACTTTTAATAATGCACCATAATGATGCATTTCGATGTGCTTTCGTGTGTGGGTATGCTCCATACTGAGGCATGGAGCTTAATTTGTTGTTTAGTTTCTTATGCTGGTGCGGTGCACAGTGAAGGTAGAGCGTGCTTGTTTTTCAACTTGCCCCGACGACGTGACTAATTTAACGAGCAATTCATGGGTTCCTCGTTCTATTGTCTCAAGTCGGGCCTGAATTTGGTTCGCGCTTTTGATGAGTTTTCCGTCGACAAAAAGTTGTATTTGGTCGCCTTCAATTAGGGCAGGTTTAATATCTAAAAGCACATTAACTTCACCAGACCCAGAATAAAAAGCACTGTCGTTCGCAGGCGCCAAGATAGAAAGTGAAGAATATCGAGAGGGAGCTTTATCTGATTCTACCGCTTTAGGCGTAAATATATTTTTATCTGGGGTGATGGCCGGTACAGTCGGGACGGGTGCAACCATTACTGTTTCTGATTTTTCATCGGGCTGATCAGAAAAAGACACACTGCCGTCTTCAGCCACTACTTTATAGACTTTCGTTAATTCGCCTTGTTTATTTTCGTTTGCTTGAGATGCCCCGGCGAAAAAGATCAGGGATAATATTGCCGGCAATAAAATACGCCTAAGGGGGAGGTAAAAAATTGAATGCTCGGATGCTTTTTTCATGGGAACTGGATAAAACATGGTCTTACCTCATGGCTATTTTAATGTCTGGGTTATACGAGCGTCGCTCTGAAAAACAAGGCCCATTAATAAAATACTGCTATAGTTAAAGCGAGCCAATAATTCATAGTAAACCTTAGCTTAGCTAGCCCATAAAGGCGACCAGTAGAGCTAAATTATTTAGAGTTTTAATTTAAATTTTGTTAAGTCAGCGGCAATGATGATCACTGACCTGCGCTAATGGAGTTTCCTGTTGTCAACGTTTTCCACCTGGCTATTTAAGCAACTTTTTGCCTTGCGCAGTGTTTATCGTGATAGCTTGTTAGCCTCCTTATTAATTAATATCTTTGCACTGGCCAGCCCACTCTTTGTGATGAATGTTTATGATCGGGTCGTTCCGAATCAAGCATTTGAAACCCTTTGGGTGTTGTCGAGTGG
>JBFJZQ010000102.1:0-10224 GCA_041622015.1 Oleiphilaceae bacterium | reverse complement strand
TTTAAGTATGGATCTTGAAGTGAGTGGCCCTTAGACATGTTATTATCTCCTAGTATTTTTTAAATCTGTCTACCAAATTAGTGTAGTTAATTAACGCATTTAATGTATAAATTATGTGAGCTGCGTCTTAATATGCGGCATTTTCAACGATTTTCAACGCTTTAGCCAGTACTTTTGTATCATTCGTATCTAATTGATATAAATTAGGCCAACTCCTTAACCACGTTAATTGTCTTTTAGCTAGTTGCCGAGTAGCAATGATGCCCCGCTCGCGCATTGCTTCATAACTTAACGTTCCTTCAAGATAATCCCATGCCTGCCGGTAACCGACACAACGCATCGAGGTCATATCTGAAGTAATATTAGCTTGCTGATAAAAACCTTCAACTTCACTTATAAAGCCATTTTCCAGCATTATATCGAAGCGTTTTTCAATTCGCTGATGCAACTCTTTTCTGTCAATAGGCGAAATAGAAAAGTTCACAAAAGAATAAGGTATAGGCGACAAACCAGCCCCCACATTATCTTCTCTATCAATGCTCTTGGCCTTTCCATGACTTTGAGTGCCAGTGTAAACATTATCTGTAGTTTTACCAGCACCGCTTTGCTGCTCTTGCCACAACTGCGTCATGGTTTTTCCACTGACTCGATACACTTCAAGAGCACGCTGAAGCCTTTGCGGGTCTGTCGGTTTAATTCTGGCTGCCGAATCCGGGTCTACTTTTTCTAGCTGCGCATGAATATGAGCCCAACCAAACTGCTGCGCTTCGCGCACAATGTCTTTTCTAACCTGCTCATCCGCAGAAGGCAGGTTCGCTATCCCTTGCTGGATGATACGGTAATACATCATCGTACCACCGACTAACAGCGGCACTCTTCCCTTTGCGGTTATGTCCTGCATCTCTCGATAAGCATCGGCATAAAATTGCGCAACGGAATAACTCTCAAAGGGCTCAATAATATCGATAAGCCTATGCGGTGCTTTTTTTAAAAACGCTTTGTCTGGTTTAGCAGTACCGATATCCATCCCTTTATATATTAATGCAGAGTCAACACTAATAATGTCGCAAGGTAGCCTTTCCGTTAAAGCCAAGGCCAAGTCCGTTTTTCCGGCTGCCGTCGGCCCCATTAAACATATCGCTAGGGGCAGGCCTCTGGTAGCCTCTTGCAACACCTTATCTTCATTTAAAAATGGAACCTCAAGACCTACTGAAGATACGCTATTCATCTTTAGCGCCCCCTCAAAAACAGCTTATCCAACTCGTTCATGGATAAAGCCGTCCAAGTGGGTCGTCCGTGATTACATTGACCACTTCTTTCGGTAGCTTCCATATCCCTCAAGAGTGCATTCATCTCAGGTAAGGTAAGTGCTCGATTTGCCCTCACAGAACCATGGCACGCCATACTACTCATTAACTCGTTAGCTGCCTTTTCTAGCTGGTCGGAATAACCATACTCGATCATATCACTCAGTAAATCTCTTACCAGCAATGCCACGTCTACATTCTGCAAGATAACAGGCACTTGACGAACAATGATGCTTTCAGGCCCTGATCGCTCAAGCCTTAAACCAAACTTCAATAGACCTTCTGCACAACTTTCAGCAATATCCGCTTCTTTCTGACTAACGGCTATATTCATGGGCACTAACAAGGGTTGGGCAACAATACCTTTCTGATAAAAGTCTGTTTTCATTCTTTCATAAGTAATGCGCTCATGCGCTGCATGCATATCCACTATTATTAAGCCATTTGCATTTTGAGCAAGAATAAAAACACCGTGTAATTGCGCAATCGCAAACCCCAAAGGATAGTCTTGAACATTTTGAGTATCACCAAGACTTGCATTAAATGGGCTTGACGAAGCCTCCTCCGAATGAAGGGTTTTATAATGAGACATGACCTCAGACACACTGCCCGAACCTTGTCTGTTTGACTCAAAACTACTCGGGGAATAATTTCCAGAATTTTGTGTCGAGTTTAACAAACTCATCGCACTCTGTGAGCCATAACTCGGTGTGAACGCTGACGAAGTATTCTGGGCATCAGATAAAGCCTGAAAATCTGACTGACCAGCATCATTAAATTGAGGGTTTAATGCTGTTTGGGGAATTGCCGCAGTTTCAGGCCTGATATCGGCCAAGGCTTTATGCAAGCCTCTGAAAATAAAGTCATGCACCATTCTACCATCACGAAAGCGAACTTCATGTTTAGTCGGGTGGACATTGACATCTACAAGCGCCGGGTCAAGCTCAAGATATAAAACAAAGGCCGGATGACGACCATGGTAAAGCACATCACGATAAGCTTGTTTTACCGCATGGGTGACTAAACGATCTCGAATAACGCGACCATTCACAAAAAAATACTGCAAATCTGCCTGACTTCTTGAAAATGTGGGTTTCGCAACCCAGCCCCATAACTTAAAGCCTGTTGCTTCCACTTCGATACGAATGGCATTTTCCATAAAAGGCTTGCCACACAAGGAAGCAACGCGCTGCTCTTTATCGCTTAGATTAGAAGCAGGCCTCAAATTGTGGACAGCTTTTTGGTTATGGCTTAGCTCGAAAGCAACTTCAAAGCGACTCAAGGCCTGACGCTTTAACACCTCTTCCAAATGATTAAATTCTGTTTTTTCTGTGCGAAGGAATTTACGCCGGGCTGGCGTATTAAAAAAAAGATCCCTGACTTCTACCGAGGTTCCTCGATTGTGCGCAACAGGACTCAAGCGCGCATCCATATCACGACCTTCCGTAATTACTTGCCAGCCTTGATCTGCCGCTTCAGTCTTCGAACTTAGAACCAGCCTCGAAACAGAGCTAATACTCGCCAAGGCCTCCCCTCTAAAACCTAAGGTTGCAACGGCCTCTAAATCATCTAAAGACTCAATTTTGCTTGTCGCATGTCGACTTAAAGATAACGGCAGGTCTTCTTTGTCCATACCGTCCCCGTCATCTCGAACAAGAATGCGTTTTACACCACCCGCCTCGACCTGAACCTGAATTCTTCTGCCACCCGCATCCAAGGCATTTTCTAATAATTCTTTGACAACGGATGCAGGGCGCTCGACGACCTCTCCGGCCGCTATTTGGTTAGCCAAACGAGCTGAAAGCTTATGAATTTTACTCATGAATGATCAGAACTTTTATTGTGATATTGAAATAAAAAAAGACAGCGTTTAGCTGTCTAATTAGACGTTTATGAGACATAGCATGCAAGAGCAGCCTTAATAAAGCAATAGCTTAACCCGCCGGTAATTTAAGCCCTTGACCTACCAATAGTCGATCAGATGACAAACCATTTATACTTTTTATCTCACTCATAGAGAGCTGATTTTTCGCAGCAATTAGAGAAAGCGTATCGCCACGCTTCACCGTATATTTTTTATAGACTACAGGTTCCCTTGACCATTCTTTGCCATGCTCCTGTTTAGGCACAACAAGACTGGCCTGCTTATTTTTACCTTGTTTCATCCAGGCGATCAGCGTTCCAGGTGGCGGTGTCGTTTCAAAATATCTAACGACACCTTTATGGATATAATCTGCTAATTGCTTCTGGTAGCTGCTAGATTTTAATCGTTGCGCTTCGGAAGGGTTCGAAATAAAACCCGTTTCTACCAATATTGATGGAATATCAGGTGATTTCAACACGACAAAGCCTGCTTGCTGGACAGTTTTCTTGTGTAGATGCGCCATTTTACTCATAGAGCTAAGCACATGACTCCCTACACCTAGACTTGCTGTAAGACTTGCCGTCGAAGATAAATCTAACAAAACGCCCGCTAAGACATCATCTTTATCGCCCAATTTAAGGCCATCTATGCCGCCAATTAAATCTGCACTATTTTCTTTTTTCGCAAGCCAGCGTGCCATCTCACTGGTAGCGCCACGCGTAGATACCGCATAAACAGAAGCCCCTCTTGCCTGAGGCTTGGTAAACGCATCTGCATGTACAGATATCAACAAATCAGCATTGAATTTTCTGGCTAAAGCTGTTCTATCTCGCAAACCAACATAATAATCACTTTCTCGTGTTAAAACGGCTTTAAAGCCTTTTTGAGCATTTATTTTATCTTGAAGCGCCTTAGAAACGGCTAATACGACATGCTTTTCTCGCAAGCCATTTGGCCCAATAGCACCAGGGTCTTCTCCTCCGTGCCCCGGGTCAATGACTATAACGATATCTCGTTTGCCAGAATGGATGTCCAAATCATTAAATTTTGTTTCCAGCGTGGAACTAGACTTTTGTTTCTTTGTATCTGAGATCAAATCAAAGACTAAGCGCTCTTTATATTGCTCATTCGATTTCAGTAAAAATGATTTTGCTTCAACTTTTTCTTTTAAATCAAGCACAATACGTAAATCATTCTGATTTCTTCTTGCAGTTCGAATGGCACGAAGAGGCGACTCTGACAAATCCAGAGAGTTAAATATTTGAGGACGCTTAGCTGCATTCGTCATATCTATAACAATGCGATCCGGCTTGCTTAGGGTCATGACACGATAGTCAACTGAGTTTGAAAGCTCTAGCACCAAGCGGGTTGACTCAGGCGACTCCCAAATTCGAGCATTCAACACTTCTGACTGCTTAGCCATAGCTGAAATTGGAAGTATCACAACCGTTAAAAAGACCAGTTTTATTATATTAAGGCGCACTAGACTTTCCTCTTAAAGAAGAACAATGCCAATTTAGTTGCAGCACGGGAATATCTATTATCATTTATTACATATCTTCTGTTATAGCTAAGCTCTCTTTTTGTGAACCATCCATCTCAAAAAATTCTATTCCTTTAAGCTCTAAACTTTTTTCTAAACTAGTTAATAATTTTTCTTCAACAATAAGCTGCGCCAATCTACCTTCATTATGAAAGCTTAAATTTAGCTTTAAGCTGGGAGACGGCAAAACACCTTTACCCTTATTTGGCCATTCGATTAAACAAACAGGCGGTGCGACCTCATCATCTATGACCTCAAAATAGTCACGAATTCCCATAAACTCCAACTCTTCCGGGTCACCCAATCGATATAAATCAAAGTGATAAATACGCCGATTATTTATCTCATAGGGTTCAACCAAGGTATATGTAGGGCTTTTTACTCTCCCCTTGTGACCGACTGCATTTAAAAAACCGCGACTAAATGTCGTTTTCCCCATCCCCAAGTCCCCTTGCAGGTAAATTAAAAGCGCCTCAGAGGAACTATTTTTACCCATCAAGGATGAGCTATATGTGTCGGCCCATTCGAAAACACATTCACCAAGTTTTAAGGTTTCAGATTCATTCTTCAAGCTAATATTCAATGAACACAAATTTTTAACAGAGTTAGTAGACTTCATTCAAACTCAACCTTTAAAAGCAATCCGCTCTTTTCCTAAACAAATCAGACACTAAGCTTTACAAACTAACTTGGGTATGATGACATCTGCCACAAACAGTTTTGAACTCTAAGTTCTTAAGCCATAAGCCATAATATTTTTTTAGCTCTTCCCAACAGGTTTTCCATTAGAATGGTTTATTCAAAACCTAAGGTATTGATTTAAAAAAAGCGTCTATTTAACTGACAAGCATAGCAAAACAATCCAAAAGATTCACGAAAATGACCATTACAAACACTCAACTGAGCGAAAAGCAATTAAGTGATCTTGTCTTGCTGATAAAGGCAGAAGCCAAGGAACTTGGTTTTCAGCAACTCGGGGTCACCGACACCGACCTTTCTGAACACGTTGAGGCGTATCAAAACTGGCTCAACCATAATTATCATGCCGACCTTGATTACATGGATAAACATGGCGCCAAACGCTGGACCGCTGATAAATTAATACCGGGAACTCTTCGTGTACTATCTGTCAGAATGGATTACATGAGCGACCCTGAATCACCTATCGAACTTCTGTCTAAAACCGACAAAGCCTACATCTCACGTTATAGTTTAGGGCGCGACTACCACAAACTAGTTCGCTCGCGCCTTAAAAAGTTAATTCAGTTTATTCATAAGACCGCCCAGAACTACCAATTTCGTGCTTTTGTTGATAGCGCCCCGGTATTAGAAAGAGCCTTTGCTCAAAAGTCCGGTTTAGGCTGGTTTGGTAAAAATACCATGATCATCAACAAGAAAGCCGGGTCTTGGTTTTTCTTGGGTGAAATTTTTACCGACTTACCCCTTCCTCTGGACTCGCCGCACGAGAGCGAGCATTGTGGGCGCTGCACTGCTTGTTTAGACATCTGCCCAACTCAGGCGTTTATCGGGCCACACATTCTAGATAGTCGACGCTGCATTTCATATTTAACGATAGAACTCAAGGGCAGCATACCGGAAGAACTTAGAAGCAAAATGGGTAACCGGATCTTTGGCTGTGATGACTGCCAATTAATTTGTCCTTGGAATCGCTTTAGTAAGCCTACACCCGAAGACGACTTTAGCCCTCGCCACCAACTGAATGATGCAAACTTAGTGGACCTATTCAGCTGGAATGAAGAAACCTTTCTTACTAAAACCGAGGGATCAGCCATCCGAAGGGCGGGTTATGAATCTTGGCTTCGAAATATTGCGATTGCCTTGGGTAATGCTAAAACCGACGATGCTATTGTAGCCGCCTTAAAAAGCCGCCTAAACTATCCCTCTTCAATTGTTCATGAACACATTTTATGGGCCTTAGCGCAACATTCTTAAGCGAAGCGCTCCTCACCAAGCCCTCACCCTGTTGAGCACCCCATTGTAAATTATCAAAAATCTATATCAATATTTCTTGATATAGAATTGCTATATCAAAATTAATTGATATACTTGTCTCCATGTCAGAGTTATCTTATTCCAATACATCATCATTTAACGAGCCGATAGCTATCGAACCGTTACATGACATCAATCGTTTCAGTCAGCTATTAAAAGCATGCGCTGACCCCCTGCGCGTGCAAATATTAAAAGCCTTGAAAAGCGATACCTTTGGGGTATTAGAGTTGACGCAAATTTTTGACACCAAACAATCCGGCATGAGCCACCATTTAAAAGTACTCAGCCAATCGGGCTTGGTTGAAGCTCAGAGAGAAGGCAATGCCATTTTTTATCGACGCCCGTTAAATCTTTGGGAAGAACATGATAGCGAATCGATCGAACAACTACTTTGTTTAATTGATCGCTTTGAATTAAGTGAGGAAATACTAGACAAAATTTCAGAAGTTCAAAACCAACGTGCCTGCCAATCCCAAGTATTTTTTTCACGCAATGCCGACCGTTTTCAGGAACAGCAGGAACTCATTGCCGAACATGCCCAGTATGCAGCTGCCAGCTTTGAACTATTAAGTCAGTCTTTCGAACATGAAACCCCCCTTAAACGAAGTGTCATGGAAATTGGCCCGGGTGAAGGATTATTTTTACCCTATTTGAGCCGAAAATTTACCTCTGTCATCGCGCTGGATAATTCAGAGGACATGCTCAAAAAAGCAAAAAAAGAAGCCTTCAAGAATAACTTAAATAATATTGAGTTTTATTTAGGCGATACCGGCTTTTACCGTCAAGCGATTGAGGATAATGCACTAAATAAAGTCGATGCCGTCGTCATGAACATGGTCTTACATCACGTTCCTACGCCGTCTAAAGTGTTTCATGACATATCACATTTTTTGAATACTCACGGCGTTCTGATTGTGTGTGAATTATCCCATCATCACCAAGAATGGACCAAGGATAACTGCGGTGATATTTGGCTTGGCTTTGAATCAGAAGAACTCTCGAAATGGGCATCAAGCGCAGGCTTCAATTCTGAAAAAACGGCATTTATCGGTTTACGAAACGGTTTTCAAATTCAACTTCGAAAATTCATTAAAACAGAACAACTTACTTAAAGCTTGTTCTCACTATCACTAAAAACGGACATAAACTATGAGCGAATATTCTTTATTTACCTCTGAATCGGTCTCTGAAGGCCATCCAGATAAAATGGCTGACCAAATCTCAGATGCAGTGGTTGATGCGATCATAAAAGACGATCCTAATGCGCGTATTGCAGTGGAAACAATGGTAAAAACAGGTATGGCCATCGTCGCGGGTGAAGTACGTACCAGCACTTATGTCGACCTAGAAGACTTAATTCGTGAAGTCATTTTAGACATCGGCTACAACTCTTCAGATGTTGGTTTCGATGGTGCATCATGCGCGGTATTAAATGCAATTGGTAAACAGTCTTCTGATATTGCAATGGGGGTAGATGAAGCAGCCAATAAAGACCTAGGCGCAGGCGACCAAGGCCTTATGTTTGGTTATGCGACCAATGAAACAGAGGTATTGATGCCAGCACCTATCTACTACTCTCACCGTTTAGTAGAGCGTCAAGCCAAGCTTCGTAAAGATGGCAGCCTACCTTGGTTAAGACCGGATGCAAAAAGTCAGGTAACGCTACGCTATGAAAATGGCAAACCCGTTGCGATAGATGCGGTTGTTCTATCGACTCAACATAACCCAGACATTAAACTTGACGCACTTCGTGAAGCCGTATTAGAAGAAATCATTAAGCCGGTACTGCCTGCTGAATGGTTGCATAATGATACACTGTTCCACATCAACCCAACCGGCAACTTTGTCATCGGCGGCCCAGTAGGTGATTGCGGCCTGACGGGGCGTAAAATTATTGTCGATACCTACGGCGGTATGGCAAGACACGGCGGTGGCGCATTCTCTGGAAAAGATCCTTCTAAGGTTGACCGCTCTGCTGCTTATGCGGGTCGTTATGTCGCTAAGAATATCGTGGCTGCCGGTTTGGCAGACCGTTGTGAAATCCAAGTATCTTATGCCATTGGCGTGGCACAACCTACCTCAATTTCGATCAATACCTTTGGCTCAAACAAAGTTGCTGAAAGCAAAATAGAAGAGTTGGTGCGCAAGCATTTCGATCTTCGCCCACAAGGCATTATCGACATGTTAGACCTGCGTCGTCCCATCTACCGTGACACAGCAGCGTATGGTCACTTTGGTCGCGAAAACCCTAACTTTACCTGGGAAAAGACTGATAAAGCTGACGTATTACGCGCTGATGCAGGACTTTAATTACATTAGTGAATAAAGCTTAAATTAACTTTGCAAAAACCTAGCCTTAACTGTACACCGTTTCTGACAGCTAAGGCGACACCTTACACATAGCCTTAAACTTGGCTAAGTAAATAAAATAGAGGAATCTCTGATGAGTTTTACAGATTACAAAGTAGCAGACATGAGCCTTGCAAATTGGGGCAGAAAAGAAATTGAAATAGCAGAAGGTGAAATGCCTGCTTTGATGGCACTTCGTCGTAAGTATAAAGAAGAGCAACCACTTGCTAATGCTAAAATCATGGGCTGTATTCACATGACTATCCAAACAGCCGTTCTAATAGAAACACTTGTTGATCTGGGCGCAGAAGTTCGCTGGTCATCATGTAATATCTTCTCAACCCAAGATCATGCTGCAGCAGCTATTGCAGCTGCCAATATTCCGGTATTTGCTTGGAAAGGTGAAACGGAAGAAGAATTTTTATGGTGCATTGAGCAAACAATTCTTGCTGAAACCGGTAGTGATAAAGTATGGGATGCGAACATCATTCTTGATGATGGCGGTGACCTCACAGAAATGGTTCACAGCAAATACCCTGCAATGCTAGACAAAATTCACGGTATCTCAGAAGAAACCACCACAGGCGTGCACAGACTTTTAGATATGCTAGCTAAAGGTGAGTTAAAAGTTCCGGCGATTAACGTCAATGATGCGGTCACTAAGTCTAAGAATGATAACAAGTATGGTTGTCGTCACAGCCTCAATGATGCAATCAAACGGGGTACCGATCACCTATTAGCAGGTAAAAAAGCCCTAGTCATTGGCTATGGTGATGTGGGTAAAGGTTCAGCGGCTTCGTTAAGACAAGAAGGCATGATCGTAAAAGTAACTGAAATCGATCCAATCTGTGCAATGCAAGCCTGTATGGATGGTTACGAAGTAGTTTCTCCTTATATCAATGGTGTGAACACGCGCAGCCTCGATGGCATCAATAAGCTATTAATGTCGACCACAGACCTGATTGTTACCACTACAGGCAACATCGATGTGTGTGATGAGTTCATGCTACAAACGCTAAAATCTGGCGCTGTTGTCTGTAACATCGGTCACTTTGATAGCGAAATTAATACTGCGTATATGCGTAAGAACTGGGAATGGGATGAAGTTAAACCTCAAGTCCATAAAATTTATCGCGACAAAGCCACCA
>JBFJZQ010000101.1:0-10375 GCA_041622015.1 Oleiphilaceae bacterium | reverse complement strand
GCAGAGTGCAGTCGAAAAAGATAATGAATATTTCTCACGCTAATAAAAAGATTTAGTAAAGCAGACTATTCACAGAACGATTTCTATCGGAGCCAGCCTAATGAATCAGGTGCTAGACAGCTTAATTCAACATATACGTGAGCATTTACAGGTCATTTATGATGAAATTCCGGATATTGACTATGCGCAGTTAAGTCAGGCACTGATTCATGAAATGAAGCTGGAAGGCGCTGTTTCGCCCCCTGTTCAGTATGCCAATCACTGGTCTGAAAAAGATGCCATTATGATCACCTATGGCGATAGCTTGCTCAAGGAAGGGGAAAAACCTTTACATACTTTGGCGCATTTTCTGGATAAGTATGCTGATGGAATATTAAACAGTGTGCATATCTTACCGTTTTTTCCTTATAGTTCAGATGACGGCTTCTCGGTCATGGACTTCACCTCAGTGAACGAATCCTTAGGCGAATGGGCTGACATTGAAGCCATCGCAGATAAATATCGTTTGATGTCTGATCTAGTGATTAACCATTGCTCTGCAAAAGGCCAATGGTTTCAGAATTTCATTCATCAAATAGACCCGGGAAAAAACTATTTTTTTACCGCCTCACCAGAGAATGACTTAAGTGATGTGGTCAGGCCCCGAACCAATCCGTTATTGCAAGAAATAGAAACAGCTCAGGGCACAAAACATGTCTGGTGCACCTTCAGTTTTGATCAAGTCGATTTAGATTTTCGAAACCCCGAAGTCCTACTACAATTCGTGCGTATTATCAGGCTGTATTTAGATAAAGGCGTCAGAATATTTCGCTTGGATGCGATTGCCTTTTTATGGAAAAAAGCCGGCACACGCAGTTTAAACCTGCCACAAACCCATGAAGTCGTTCGACTACTCAGAAGTTTGATTGAGCACGCCCAAGGAGATGCGGTGATCATTACCGAAACGAATATTCCTAATCGTGAAAATCTGGAGTATTTTGGCAACAATAATGAAGCCCACTGGATTTATAATTTCTCGCTTCCGCCCCTGTTAGTCCATGCGCTGATCACCGGCAATAATTTCTATTTCAAACAATGGCTCATGGCGATGCCGCCCGCCCAGAATGGCACCAGCTATTTCAACTTTATCGCCTCCCATGACGGTATTGGCTTGCGCCCGATAGAGGGGCTTATTTCTGAAGAAGAAGAAAAACAACTGGTCGACACCATGCAATCTTTCGGTGGACGAATTTCATGGCGCTCTCTAGAAAATGGCGAAAGCAAACCCTACGAAATAAACATAGCACTCTATGATGCATTGAAAGGCACAGTAAACGGTGAAGATGAATTCAATCAGCCACGTTTTATTTGCGCACATACGATTATGTTTGCTTTAGAAGGCGTGCCTGCTATTTATATTCACAGTTTGTTAGCAACCGGCAATGACTATCATAAAATGGAGCACCGCGGACATAACCGTGCGATTAACCGGCATCAATGGCATTACCCGAGTTTAGAGCTGGCGCTGAATGATCCTGATAATCATCATGCAGAAGTATTTTTAGCACTTAAAGCGTTATTAACAGTTAGGCAAAAACAAGTTGCCTTTCACCCGAATGCCACACAATTCACTCTACATTTAGGTGAAGGCATCATTGCTTTTTGGCGGCAAAGCCAAGACCAAACTCAGCATATTTTCTGCATCAGTAATATATTAGATAGAGCACATGAGATTATGGTATCGAGCATTAATTTAAACCACGATAAGCAATGGCATGATCTGCTTTCCAAGAAAGACATTTCCCTGGATGACGGCGCAACATTAACGCTTCGCCCTTATCAAAGTATGTGGATCAGCAATTTAAATTGAGTGCACAAAGTTTGCGATATCCGTTAAGGCCGCTTTCGCTTCCGGCACGAGTGGTGCGAAAGTTTGAAAGACATGAAATTGATCTGGATAAACATCTAATTGATGCGGCACATGTAAGGCGTGTAATTGTGCCGACAAATTCTGCACCTGTTTTAGAAAAACCTCCGCACCTGCGGCTTGTAAGTACATTTTTGGCCAGCGCTCTTGCTCCAAACCCAAGCGGCTAATCTCGCTAAAGTCCACTTCTTTAGCAAGCTCCTCAGATTGGTAAAAAATATCGACCCAATATTGTGTGATGTCTCTGTCTATCATATCGGTACATTCATTTTCGAGGCTCAAATTGGTATACGATAAAGGCGCGACCCACGGAGAAATCAGAACAATAGCCGAAACCCTGGTTAGCTTTTCCTGCTCATTTACTGCCTCATCTTTCAGTCGCTTAAGTGTCGATAAGCACAAGGCACCGCCAGCCGAATCCCCCATTAATATCACTTTCTGATTAGCATATCGTTGAATAATTTCTTGGGTCACGGCATAACAATCATCTTGCGCGGCGGGCAAGGCAAAATCGGGCACTAAGCGATAATCCACCAGCACCACTTTCGCTTGGCACATCAAGGCCAGCTTGGCCCCCATCAATTGATAGCCCTGCGCTGAACCGACGGCATAGCCCCCACCATGAAAAAACACAATCACCTTTTCAGGCTCAGATATTTTCTTGGACTGAAGCTCAATACAAGAGACACCAGCAAGTTGACTGCTCTCTGATTTCACTTTTAGCAAGTCAGGAGAGTATAAAGTCAGTACATTTTGTCGTGCCCTTATCCATTGAAAGTCTTTTCCGATCGAGCGGGTCAATAGCGCCTTGGCCAAGCGAACAATAAACTCACCACGCCAAGAGCGCTTGGGTAATTTTTTACGGTTAATCAAACACGAGATACATGTTTTGAGAACGGTCAAAAAGACATCAATAGCAGCGAACATCGGTTTTCCTTATTTTTATTGCAATTCAAAGCTGGTAGTTAACTTAAGTGTTTAGTGTGGCGCTTTTTTCTGGGTGAGTAAATCTTGCATAATTTATTGAGCACTAAACTTATATTGCCTACAATAGCGCACTTTTTATTTAATTCAGGTCATTTATATGAACGACACTAGCTCACAACCGCCTTTACCTGATCGCCTTTCAGTTAACCCAAACAACCCGCATTATGACGAGAAAATTTTCGAGCACGAAATTGGCATTAAACTAAATGGTAAAGAACGCCACGGCGTTGATGAATATTGCATAAGCGAAGGCTGGATTAAAATCGCGTCTCCAAAAGCCTTAGATCGTCGTGGTCAGCCACTTATGATGAAATCTAAAGGCACTGTTGAAGCGTTTTATAAGTAAGTAATTTGCTTTGTACGGCAGGCTTACGGTTTAGGCCTGCCGAAAACGACTGATATTAAGCGCCATATCATGTCATGCAACCAAAGACTGTCAAATAAATTTACAGTCATTCTCGTGTATATTCAGCCTGCTGCCGCAAACTATTGTTTTTATTATCTATTAAATTTCGGTCTTTATATTGCAGGACTCAAAGCGCTGTAAAAATAAAATAATAAAGGAGCAGGTAAAATGACTAAAAAAATTATCATATTAATTACTACAGTTCTGGCTCTCGCGTCCTCAAAGACTATGGCAATTCCGATTCAAGGCGTTGAAAACATTATCGACAATGGTGGTGGCTCTTTCACCTACATTTTTGATCAAGGCCCTGGTGGCAGTAGTTTTTCCGATGTAAAAGACTCAGAGGGAATTTTTTTCCAGGACGGAAGCAGCCCTCTTTTGACAGTGCAAAGCCTTTTTAGTGGTGGTACACCTTTAGATTCCAGAAAAGTTATACAGGACTGGCCCGCACATGGAGGGATGGGGCTGGATGGCATAGGTACTGATAACCTAGATCCAGGGGAATACTTATATTTCAACTTTGCCCAATCAGTGCTTCTGACCAATGTGACGCTTAATGGTGATCACACAGACAGCGCTTCAGGGGGTATCAGTATTGCCGGCTGGTTACATGATGCTGCCGACATTGACGGTGTCGGCGACAGTGGCGCTCTGATTCAAAACCTGACTGGTAGTAACTTTAAATTCACATCTTCAGATTTCGGTGGTTACATTGAGTCAGTGACTATCAATACTACATCGGTATCTGAGCCTGCAACACTCGGTCTTATGACGTTAGGGTTAATGATGTTAGGTGTGGCAAGGCGGTTTTCCCGCCGCTAGACTTTGATAAATTTCATCTCCGGTTTAATCCGAGAGAGTTCTGCTGAAATATCAGCATCTGTTTGAAGGTTTAGAGTCAGAAATAAAGTTGATAGAAAAATTGCTCACGCTGGCATAAAGCTATAATAGTGTAAACATCAAGCTTTATTCTGACTCGAATGCCTTAAACCCACTTCATTGATTTTTTCAAACATACCTTAATGCAGCTATGCTTACTAAGGTATTCTATTTTTGACTGTTTCCGTCACTTTCGTTGCCGGTTGCCGTCAAGACGAGAAATCAACAAGCAACACCGATTCAGCTAAAAGCGCTTCTGCTAAAATCTATCGTTTAAAATTGGCGGTACTTTAAGTCCTGACACCTTTTCTTGCAAGTAAATCGAGCCATTGAGATACAGTGTTATTAAAATGTTCAGGCTCTCTAACCATTAGCCAATGGTCGCTGTTGAAAGACATAGTCGAGTTGTTTTCTTTAGCGCCTAGTTCTTCAGCCCATTTTTGATCATGAAACATAATGGGTTTGTCCTCTCCATATATAAATAAAAATGGGCAGCTAGGATTAAACGCTTTAAATGAGTTTTTATAAGCATGCTCTCCGGCAAACCAAAACATGTAATAAGGCCAATTCATATTTGAGAAAATTGTTTCATTAGTGCCAGGCGCTTTAAATGATTTAGCGAGTATTCGTGTGAGCTTGTCACCACCATTCCTGCCTAAATACCAAAAAAGCACATTAACTAACTGATAGGCAAGGGTCATTAATTTTGTTTTGAGAGGCGCTTTATCCATATAAGTTTGGAAGTCGCCGATATCTACTCCTACTATTTTGCTTACCATTTCCGGGTGACGAATATAGAACTGATAGCCAAAAGCAGCTCCCCAGTCATGCACCATTAAGATCGCTTTATCCTCAATGCCATACTGATGAATAACATCTTTGATTAATTCAACAATTTGCTCAATGGTGTATTTTTCTCTAGGACCCTGGCCATCATAGCTAGGTAGAGTCACTCTAACGCAGCGATAATTTTCTTTGAAATATACTACTTGAGCTTCCCATACTTCGGGTGTATCAGGCCAGCCATGAAGCATGAGAATAGCTTCTTCACCCTCACCATCGACCTGAACTTTTACTTCATCGATTAATCTTTCTTGCCCCATCTGACTGTACTCTTTTGCTCGCAATAAAAGTACAGAGAGTATACTTAAGCAAGCGGCAAACAGAAATGGCAAACAGAAAAAACAGAAAAAACAGAAAAAACAGAAATGGGGTCGGTGACAAATGAGAATCATTCAAGCTTTGCGCTCACCTAAAATGCTGTCTAAGGAAGCGAAAGTGTTCATGGTACCAATACTGAACAACCTATTACTTTTTGTTGAAAGCGATCATTTTCGCTTGCACTAAATACTACTGGCAACGAGCTAAAAGCGATCGCTCTTTAAATGTTTTAAATTGCTAATGTTTAGCCCGAAGCAAGCATCTCTTCATTAAGTTAACAAAGGCGCAAATCTTGAGCAAGTTAGGAGTGCTAATTAAAAAATGAAGTTGTAATTAATCTCTGAAAATAGCAAGCCCCTAATTCATAGCTAAGACTTCTTCAAAGAGGCTTTTAAGAATGCAATGTATGCCGGGATGGCGCAGGCAAACATACTGCTTATTATGACGATACCAAGAAGATACAAGTTACTTGGATAAAGTATATTAGCGCTGATAAATATACCAAATTCCGCTGCAATAATATTACCTAGTAACATAATAGATCCGGACAAAATAGCAGTGGCCATAATGCTCGCGAGAAGCGTGATCAGCAGCGCTTCTAACTCGATCAGCATAAATAAAAAACCTGGGGGGGCACCTATGGAACGTAGCAAGGTGATTTCATGCTCTCGCTCCCGAATCGACGCCAAGAGCATGGCACTTAATCCTAGCAATGCTGCCCCAAGAACCAAGGCGGAAATAAAGCGCAGTACATTTTCTAGCATCGCCATCATTTGCCATAATTCCGCCAGTGCCACACCGGGCAAGATGGCCATTAAAGGCTCTTTTGCATAATTATTGATGTCACGCTGGACTTTAAAGGTGGCCATTTTCGATTTTAGTCCCAGCATGATCCCGGTAATGCTTTCGGGTGTCAGATCCTGATGCCTTAAGTCACTAGGGAGAGTGGTTTTTCCCGGCATCTTCACCCCTTGCTGCCAGTCGATATGAATCGCTTCAATACCCTGCAAACTAACATGCAATGTTTGATCAACAGGGGTGCCAGTGGGTTCAAGAATACCAACTACCTTAAACGGTTTATCATCATGTATGCTGAAACTTGTCCTGGCGATACCGTGTGCAAGCACTAACTCATCTCCCAAGTGATAACCTAATATTTTGGCGACTTCTGCCCCGAGCACGAGATCCAGCACATCCGAGAAGGCTTTGCCCTGGGTGAATTTTAATGGCCTTCTATCACCATAACTAAAGTGCTCAAAGTACTCCGGCGTTGTCCCCATGACGCGATAGCCTTTATGAGAGTCGCCTAGTGAAATGGGAATTGCCCACTTGATATTTGGATTAGAAGCAAGCGTTTGGTAGGTATGCCAGTGAATATTATTGCTTGGATTACCGATCCGAAATACCGAATACAGTAACAAGTTAAGACTGCCGGTTCTTGCCCCGACGATTAAATCGACACCGGATACCGTATTGCCAAAGCTGTCTTTAGCCTGATGACGGATATGCTCAACGCCCAGTAATACGCAGATACTGACTGTCATAGCCATCAGTGTGAGCAATACAGAGCCTTTACGGTTAAGCAGGCTTTTATAGGCAAGGTTCATAAACATCAATGTATCTCCCCTGAGCGGTTGAACTCACTCAAGGCGTCGATACGATCAAAGTAGCTTGATAGAGCCATGTCATGACTGACAAACAATACGCTTGTTTTATGTGTTTCCGCTAATGACATCAATACGGACATAAAATTGTCTCGATTACGCTGATCTAGCGAGGATGTAGGTTCATCGGCAATCAGCAGTTCAGGCTTGTTAATTAATGCCCTGGCAATCGCCACACGCTGTTGCTGACCGATACTGAGTTTTGCCGCAGGTTTATGCCAGTCGTTTGCAGAGATATTCAATACTGACAGCAAGTCCTGAATCTCACGCTGAAGATTTTTTAGTTTACGGTCTTTACAAAAGTGCCTCGCTAAACGGATATTATCCATGGCATCCAGGTAAGGTATTAGGTTGAATTGCTGGAAGACGTAACCAATATGCTTCGCACGAAACTGGTCGCGTTGACGACGATTCATTTTATCCAAACGTTGGCCTAAGACGGTCACGACGCCTTCTGACGCAGGCAGCATTCCACTGATTAAATTAAGAAGAGTTGATTTGCCGCAGCCTGATTCCCCATAGACAAACACATGCTTGTTATCAGGAACCGTCCACGCATTAATATCGAGGGTTTTGTGGTTTGGTGTCTCTGGGTAATAAAAACGTAAGTTATTTAGATTAATAGACATTTAACAAATGCTCAGGCTGTTTTTTCGCGTTAAAAATAATGATACAATGTATCACTACTAAAGAGTTCTTGTAAATGATACTGTATATCATACTTGAAAAGGCATTGCTGAGGCAGACATGAGTACGTTAATTAACCCTAACCTTTACCGCATAATATCTATCCCCATCCGCCTGCTTCTACTATTAACGATTTTGGTTGATAACAGCCTGGCGAACGAAGCTATCACAAACAAAAAAGGGCAATATAAAACAGTAGAGTGGACAGAATTGATGCCAAAGGATGACCTCGATGCGCTGATGAATCCACCTAGTTATGTGACTGACGTTGAGGATGGTGCTCTTGAAGATCAAATCAGTAGTCAAATTCAAAGTGCGATCGCTTCAGCCAATAATGATAGCTATCAACAAGCCTTATCCTCCACGCGCGTTATCGCTGAATTTAATGACCAGGCAATTCGCATTGCAGGGTTTATCGTTCCTCTCGAGTTTAAAGAGGATCAAATTGTCACCCAATTCTTTTTGGTACCGTTTTTTGGCGCCTGTATTCATGTACCGCCGCCGCCACCTAATCAAATTATTTTTGTAGACTATCCAAAAGGGCTGAAACTGGAAGCATTATATGACCCTTTCTGGATTTCCGGTGTTCTGAAGACATCGCTGACTGAAAATGAGATGGCCACGTCAGCCTATTCGATAGATATGCATGCATTCGAGCCCTATACCGAATGACACCTTAGTTATCAGCTTCGATGCAAGCCAATAACTGGGCCTCCCATCGCTCATTTATCGCTTGGCTTGAGCTTACATCAATAATTTCTATACGGCTTTCCGAGCAATCATCGAGCTCTACTTCAGTTAGCCTATCGCTTGTCAGGTTGTAGCCAAACACACCGTTTTCTGTGATAAATACCGCTTTCATTCGCTCAGCAACAAGACCGCTTAAAAAAGCGATGAGCTTGTTATAATTGAAAGTTGTGGACGCAACGAAACGCCAACCGATACTTTCGAAACCTTCACCTTTATTTTCTGCTTTGACGTAAGCTTTTTCGGGTATAGGGGCTTCGTTTTGGCTGAGATACTCAGCTTGGTTTTGATGATGGTCATGATGCGATTGCACCGAAGAGTTAGTCGCACCTTGTAGGTAATCCAGATCCAGTAAGCCCTGCTGGGTAAAAATGACTTTTACGTCAGGCGCACAGTATGTTTCGGTATAGGTTTCTAGTTTTGCTTTATCACCTTCTGCATAAAGCTCTTGTTTATTGCCCACGACAATATCGGCAATGGCAATTTGTTGATTAAAGGTAGCGTGTTCTGTATAGCGTGAATCAGACAGTTTACGCGCATCCACCAAGGTCACTATTTTTTGAATAGCTAATACTTCGCGGTAGTGCTCGGCAGACAGTGCTTGCAAGACCTCGATGGGGTGCCCAAGCCCTGTAGGCTCAATCAATAAACGATCGGGCTTGCTTCGACTCAGTAATTGATTCAGTGCTATTTGCATAGGCAGACCCGCCGCACAGCACATGCAGCCACCTGGAACTTCGCGAATAAATATACCGTTTTCTTCTGTATACTGGCCTTGGAGTAAGCTGCCATCCACGCCAATTTCACCAAACTCATTCACCAAAACAGCCCAGCGTTCGCTACTGGGCTTATGTTTCAATAAATGCAAAATAGCGGAGGTTTTGCCTACGCCTAAAAAGCCGGTGATTATGTTGGTAGGAACGGAATGAGTCTTACTGCTTTTGCTCTTCATGCGGTGATGAACCCCAGAGTTTTGTATTAATAGTTATAGCCATTCATGCTTTCAGTCATGTCGGCATTGATCGCAGACGCAATTCATTTCCAGTTGCGGGCTAATGAGGTGAAACCCTGCGTCTTCAACATTTTTCTCTAGCTGCTGAATCATGGCTTTATTGATAGTAATTTCTTTAACACGCTGGCATTGATTACAAATTAGAAATTGCGACACGGCATGCTCATGGTCACAAGTAATATGAGAGCATGCCACATACTTATTCGCCAAGTTCAGCTTATGAACCAGATGCTCGTCTTCAAGAAACTCGAGTATTCTATACACTGACATTGCAGGAATAGCTTCACCAAATTCGTCTTTACAATAATCAACTAATTCATAAGCAGATAGGGCCTTTTGATATTTCAAGAGCCCCGATAATACCTGCTTGCGTTTTGCCGTTAGACGCGCTCCATGATCTTTACAATGCTGTTCCGCATGATCAATGATGCGCTGTACATTATTCATCACTCTACCTCAATTCAATGATTTTCGATTCTGCAGAAAGCTCTGCACCACCTTGACCAGCTTCTGTGACCCACTGAGTATTTATTTTTTCTATCCCTTTAAACACCGAGAGAAACTCTAATGAAATAGAGCTTAGTGCAGACCCTTTTGTGCAGGCAAAACGATAACTTGCTGTAATTTCACTATGGGTATCTTCATGCGCATCGTGATCATGTGATTCTTTGTGATTATCTTTTTCATGGTGATCCCCATCAAGTTCTTCTTGCTCATGATGGTCATCTTTATCTTTCAACACAGATGAAACGTCGACGCTGAATTGCTCAAGCTGACACTCGGTACCCACGAACTTAAAGAGCTTTTTTGGCGTTTCCAACATATTTTTTGCCGCCTCGACGGCTTTTATCTGCTCAGCTGTTGATGCTATGTGTTCAAACCCCACGATATTAGCTGCTGGAGATTCAAAGTTCAGCTCAAGCAAG
>JBFJZQ010000100.1:0-10475 GCA_041622015.1 Oleiphilaceae bacterium | reverse complement strand
TGTTTCGGGAAAAGCGGGCCTGAATCGCTGTTCCGTACTTCAATGGTGTTAGAATATCGACTAGTTCACACTTTGTCTGTTGTAGAATTTTTTCAGAATGTAACGTTTCATTAACAGAACAGAGATCTAACCTCACTATCCAGCTTATTAGAACTTAAAACATGCCTACTAATAACTTAAAACAGATAAATACAGCAAAGAACCTACTTCAAAAACACCCAAAGCTTATTCATTCCGATAGCAAGAAGGTAGTATCCCACACACAACGACAGGATGGGGAGTGGATTTTGAATACCATTATGATAGAAGGATATGAAACACCTTTTCGTTTTAAACGAAAAAAAGCCTACCAAAACTTAAAAGGTGCCCAGGTAAACTTAACCTATTACCCCAGCATAGAAAACCTGGCAGGTATTGAATTTGAAATAATGAATGTCGTACGGGTACGCAAAGCTTAATGAGTATAAATATCACGAGCTATAAAAGCTCATCTCTTTGGTGCACTTTTTCATTCATTTGGTGAGCCATTTTAACCAAGCCATCAGATACGGATGCCAAAGAAGCTGTTGAGTCTATTAATTCCTGCGATAGCACTTCATTTTTCAAAATTAACTTCTGGGCAACATTGCTTGAATCAACCACACCTTGAATATCCTGCTGTTGTTGAATAGCTATATTCGTCGACTCATTAATTTTTGCAGCAATATTGCGAACAGCTTCAACCGCTCTATTTAAACACTCACCCGAGGTATCGACTACTTTTGAGCCATCTTCAATATCTGTGGTCGCTGCATCAAGTATTTCTCTGATAGTTTGCGCAGACTCATTGCTACGAATAGACAAGGTTCTTACTTCATCGGCCACCACTGCAAAGCCTCTTCCTTGATCACCCGCCCTAGCTGCCTCAATAGCAGCATTCAAAGCAAGTAAATTCGTTTGGTTCGCAATATCACTAATAATATTCATTGCATGTAAAATAGAATCATTCCCTTGCCTAATCTGAGACATATATTCAATGGCGGCTGCCATCGATCTTGCACTATCTACAACATCTCTTTCAGCACTTTCAGCCTCTTGCTTTACCTCTCTCATGATCGAAGAGGAACTATTAACGGATTCAGCAACTGAACTCAGAGTCTGATTCATCTGAGTAGTAGAGGCTACTTGCTGCTCAATACTTTCTTTAATTAGGCTACTATTTTGCACCATCGTGTGCATGGTTCTGGATAATTCTTCAGATGAGTCTTGCAAAGTGTCGGCACTATTTTCAGCTTCCAACAAGATATCACCCAGCTGAGAACTAACCTTATTGGACCTTTCAAGATGCGATTTTGTATCGGCAACCGCCTGCTCTGACAAAGCTTGCGCTTCATGCCTGATCTTATTGCTAAAACGCAGCGTTAATCCAATCACAATTATGGGCAACAAATAACCTGAGTAAGCATTTATCTTGCTCTGCTTGGCATCTAGCTCGAAGTGAGGCAGAGAGACACCTTGCTGATCCAAAACAACAAGCGTCAAGGTAAAAATAGTCATAACTAAAAACCACATAAACCCATAGGTACTATCGGTGATCAGGTAAGCAAACACCATAATACCAACCACCCAGAATATATGTGCAGAATGAATACCATCCAGATGATAAATAAGAGAACCACAGTAAATGACCATGAGCAAGACGCTCATATTCGCCATCAACATTAGCGGCAGCACCTTATGTTTATTAAGCATCGAAAGAACCGGCCCACCAATAACCAGCAACCATGCCCAGCTTGCTAAATCGTCATGCCCCAGCTTCGACCACTTGATCAAGCTATAGAGCGCTGCTAGAAAGCTCATTATACAAGCAAAAGCGATAATCTTTTGACGCACCAACAATGCAGGATCAACAGAACGCTCTGGCATCAAAAAATTGAAGAAAGCTAAAAACGGATTGGTCAAAACAACACCTTTGGAAGAGCAGCCTGAATTAAGAGTTAAGCAGGCCAGTTTTATTATTTGCACTAATTAAAGTGGTCGTTTACGAAACTGTAAAGAAAAAGTGAACAAAATAAGTACCAAAACACCTTCGAACAACGCATATATATTCCATTTTCCAATTATAGAGCTTATACTCTAATTAGAGTATAAGCTCTATTTTTAATATCGGAGCCTCCAATCTACCCATTAACACGAGATATATTATGTTTTTTCCAGTTAAAGTTCAGTATTACAAAGGCCTAGCAAGAGTATTAAAAGTGGCTGCTGCCGTTATCCCTATGCCAAAACCCACACTATTTACTGGCACGGATTCCTCTCTGGAACTTTGCTCTGCCATAAGCCAGCTAGGCATGAAAAAAGTACTCATCGTCACCGATAAGGTACTCGTTGAAATAGGGCTATTGAAAGCCATTGAAGCGCGATTAAAAGCCGAAGGGGTCGCGTATGTCATCTATGATGGGATTTTACCTGATCCAACTTACGACCAAATTGAAGCAGGCTTAGAGATTCTCAAAAATAATCAATGTGAAGCCATTCTTGCCGTTGGCGGCGGCTCACCCATTGATGCCAGCAAAGCGATTGCAGCGAGAGCTACAAACGACAAGTCTCTTGAAAAAATGGCCGGACTTTTTAAACTACGTAAAGCAACATTACCGCTTTTCGCCATACCAACCACGGCTGGCACCGGCTCTGAAGTAACAATTGTTTCGGTGGTCTCTGATCCAGTTAGCCACAAGAAAACGCCCATTATTGACCCAAAACTTGTGCCCATGATGGCAGCGCTAGACGGTGCACTTATGGTAGGGCTTCCACCCATGGTAACCGCAGCAACAGGTATGGACGCACTGACCCATGCCATTGAATCCTATATTTCAGTTAACGCTACGGAAGAAACTAATTCGTATGGCTTAGCAGCCACTCGTTTGATCATGGAAAACCTTGAAACGGCTGTACATGATGGCAAAAACATCCAAGCCAGACAAAATATGGCCATGGCCTCATACTATGCCGGCCTTGCCTTTACAAAAGCCAGCGTAGGTTATGTGCATGCTATTGCGCATAATTTCGGCGCTTACTATTCAACACCTCATGGACTTGCAAACTCAATCGTACTTCCTTACATTTTAGATTATTCAAAAGATCAAATTGTGGAACGTTTAGCCGAATTAGCAGAAGTAAGCGGCCTTAAAAAAGGCAAAGAAACTCAACAACAATTAGCTGATAAGTTTATCGCGCGTATTCGTGAAATGCTTAAGTCATTTAAGATCCCTAATCATTTAAACGATTTAAAAGTCTCAGACATACCAAGCATCGCTAAATCAGCGCTGGATGAAGCACATTTAAATTACCCTGTACCCAAGTATATGGATCAAAATACTTGCGAAAACTTATTGAATAAAATGGTTGCCTAGTAACAGAGAATATAAAACACGCTTGACAATGACCAATTAAAACGGCATAGTCTCGCGTCATTTTTACATCGACAGCAATAATTCAGAAATCAAAGATTTGAAGTATTATTGTCTGCCAAAATTTAAGTAATTCGCGAAATTTAGGAGCAATACGGTGGCAAACTCCCCATCTTCAAAAAAACGCGCGCGTCAGTCAGAAAAACGCCGCCAACAAAACGCTAGCCAACGTTCAATGGTTAGAACATACATTAAGAAAGTTGATGCTGCCGTTCAGTCTGGCAACTATGACAACGCTCAAGCTGCATTCCTGACAGCCAAGCCGATCATTGACAGCATGGTTAACAAGGGAATCTTCCCTAAAAACCGCGCAGCACGCATTAAAAGCACATTAAACGGCCAAGTAAAAGCCCTCAAAGCCTAATACTTGAACCAACAAAAAACCGGCCAATGCGCCGGTTTTTTTATATCCAAAATTCAAAATATAATTATATTAAGTAATTAGCACCAAATTATCTCGATGAATCAGCTCTGGCTCATGACAATAACCAAGCGCTGATATAATTTGGTGACTCGGCAACCTTTTTATCTTTTGGGTATCTACTGCATCGTAATTAACAAGGCCGCGAGCAACCTCGACACCATTCTGATCCTCGCAAGAAACCATATCGCCTCGACGAAACCCACCTCTCACTGAGAGCACCCCCACCGGCAACAAACTTTTGCCACCCTTCTGTAACACTGCCACAGCACCTTCATCCAAGACCAAACAACCCGCCATTTGAAGATGACCAGCAAGCCACTGCTTTCTTGCCACCTGACGCGTCTGATCCGGCAACATCAAGGTACCCAAGAACTCAGAGGCTCTAAGACGCAATAAAACTCGATCTATCTTACCCCCAACCACCACGGTAAACGCACCAGAGCGCGCAGCAAGCCTTGCCGCCCGCACCTTCGTCGTCATACCACCACGCCCTAAAGCACCCGCACCGCCCGCAGCCATCGCATCCAAGGACGGATCCGACGCCAACACCTCGGAAAGCAACTGCGCATCTTTATTTTTACGAGGATCTTTATTAAACATACCCTGCTGGTCCGTCAAAATAATCAGACCATCCGCCTCAACTAAATTTGCAACCAAGGCACCCAAGGTATCGTTATCACCAAAACGAATTTCATCTGTGACAACTGTATCATTCTCATTAATAATCGGGATGGCACCAAAATCAACAATCGAACGCAGCGTGCTTCGCGCATTCAAATAGCGCTTTCTGTTTGAAAGATCGTCATGAGTTAATAGAACTTGAGCCGTATGCAAACCATGCCGCTGAAACGCCTCCTCATAGGCCTGCACCAAACCCATCTGCCCGACAGCCGCTGCCGCCTGCAGAAGATGCAATTCCTCAGGGCGCTCCTTGATCCCAAGCCGGGACATACCTTCGGCAACAGAGCCAGATGAGACTAAAATTAACTCCAGACCAGCCTTTCGTAATTCAGCAAGCTGATCCACCCAGTCATTAATGGAAGCTCGCGCCAAACCTTTTCCATCATCGGTCAATAACGCACTGCCGATTTTCACCACCCAACGCCCGGAACTAGCCAAACTTTCTCGTGACACAGACATAGCAAACCCAACTAAATAAAGAGCATCAACAGACAGCAATCAAGGCGCATAGAAGACTTCAGCCTGATCATCGTCATCTTCATCATCATAGTCATCATCCTCATCAAGATCCTGACCTGCCTGCCTTGCCGCTTTTTGTGCAGCCTTAAAGGCCTGTAAATTCTCACGCGCTTCTTGCTGCATTTTTTGCTTAATCAGCAATTCTTTCTCAGCCAACTCCTGATCCAGAGCTTCCGCTTCATTCTTAGCATCTATCCAAGTCATAATATCGCGACACAAGACCTCCAGGCCTTGAGCGTTAATAGCTGAAATCTGATAAACAGGCCCGCTCCACGCCAAAGACTTAAGAAGCGCAGCACATACCTCTTCACGCTGTTCTTCTGGCAATAAATCTAGTTTATTTAGCACCAACCAACGATCACGCCCTGCCAACGTAGGGCTAAACTTCTCTAATTCACCTACAATAGCTCTGATAGAATGCTCCGGGTCAGATTCATCAAACGGCGCCATATCCACAACATGCAAAAGCAAGCGCGTTCTGACCAAGTGCTTTAAAAACCTTATCCCCAAGCCAGCACCTTCAGCCGCCCCCTCAATCAACCCGGGTATATCAGCAACCACAAAACTCTTATGCTCCTGGACGCGCACCACACCCAAATTAGGCACGAGCGTCGTAAATGGATAATTGGCAACCTTGGGCTTGGCCGCAGAAATAGAGCGTATCAAAGTAGACTTACCCGCATTAGGCATCCCCAGCAAACCTACGTCAGCCAGCACCTTCAATTCAAACCTAAGCGTTCTAGCCTCTCCCTCACCACCTTTTGTAGTCTGCCTTGGCGCACGATTAACACTGGACTTAAAACGCGTATTGCCCAAACCATGAAAACCAGCTTGAGCAACAATTAAACGCTGCCCAATCGCCGTTAAATCACCTAACACCTCTTCTGTATCAACATCTATCACCGAGGTACCTACCGGAACCTGCAAAACAAGGTCTTCACCTTTCGCGCCAGTGCACTGCCGCCCCCGGCCAGACTCACCAGACTGAGCCCGATAATGCCGAACATACCGATAATCAATGAGCGTGTTGATCGAATCATTGGCCTCAAGAATTATAGAGCCACCATCACCGCCATCACCGCCGTCGGGGCCGCCTTTGGGGATATATTTTTCACGACGAAAACTTAAGCAGCCATTACCGCCCTTACCTGCCTGCACAGAAATAGTGGCTTCATCTACAAATTTCATTGCCTACCCAACCTTCAATCAAGACATTGCAAAAAAAAAGCCCCGCACAGCGGAGCTTTTCATTAAATAGTTACGATCTGCTTACTCCGCAGCTTCAACCGTAACGTATTTACGATTTAACGGGCCTTTGACTACGAATTTAACCACACCTGCCGCTGTTGCAAACAATGTATGATCTTTTCCACAACCAACGCCTTCACCTGCATGAAAACGTGTACCACGCTGACGAACAAGAATATTTCCTGCCTGAACAACTTGACCACCAAAACGCTTAACACCTAAGCGCTTGGACTGAGAATCGCGACCGTTACGGGTACTACCACCCGCTTTCTTGTGAGCCATTTTCCTACTCCCCTTAGTTTGTATTACTTCAGTTTGAACTTAGCTAATCAATAACAATTCAAAAGAAGGTTTCAGTATTAAGCACTAATGCCGGTAATTTTCACTTCAGTAAACCACTGACGGTGGCCCATTCTCTTCATGTGATGCTTACGACGTTTGAACTTCAAAATTCTTACTTTTTCATGACGACCATGAGCCACAACTTCAGCTGTTACTTTAGCGCCTTCTACATTTGGTGCACCAATTTTAACATCATCACCATTTACAACAAGCAATACACGATCAAAATCAATTGAAGCACCTGTTTCAACTTCAATTTTTTCCAATTTAAGTACTTCACCTTCGGTGACACGGTGCTGCTTACCACCGCTTACAATTACTGCGTACATAGATATTTCTCCAAACAAACTTCCAAGCCTAAACGGAGCTTTTCACACCATTTCGACCACATTCCTCTCAACGATGCATAAACCCTACATGCTTATACAAATGCGCCGAAAAATAATAAAACGACACCTAGACTATTACTTACATACAACTATAAAAACGCAGACTATAGCTGCCTCTTTCGAGATATCAGTTTCTAAAGGAAGCGCTTTGGCAACCCTATCACTGAGAACCATCTAGATTTTGAGGGCGCGTGATTTTATTGAAAAAAACACATTTATGCAAGTTTTAATATCATTTAATCAATATTAGCGCTGACAAGTAACGCAAACAAATATCATTCTTAAAATATGCCGGATTGAATACCACTACAAATCAGCATAACTTGACAGATACAGCCTTGCGACCTAGCATGTTGGCCATTTTAATCGGCACTCCAAGAAGTGATTTATGCAAATTGAAGCAATTTACAAATGCGTTGAAGATGAATTTCAGGCTGTCAACCAGCTAATTACCACTCAACTTTCTTCAGACGTACCTTTAGTAGAAAAAATTGCCCAATATATCGTCGAAAGTGGCGGCAAACGAATGCGGCCGTTATTAGTTTTACTCAGTACACGCGCACTTTTAAACCACAATCAAGACCCTACTGAACTGAATACGGCTAATTTCTGCAAACTGGCGACCATAATAGAGTTTCTTCATACTGCGACACTGCTTCATGATGACGTTGTCGACACTTCAAATATGCGCAGAGGCCGCTCAACCGCTAACGCAAAATGGGGCAATGCACCTAGCGTACTTGTCGGGGATTTTTTATATTCTCGCGCCTTTCAGATGATGGTTGATATTGGCAGCATCCCGGTGATGAACATACTGTCCAATGCAACCAATATCATTGCCGAAGGTGAAGTATTCCAGTTAATGAATTGCAAAAACCCCGACGTCAATGAAGCTTCATACTTCGAGGTCATCAAAAATAAAACCGCCATGCTGTTTGAGGCGGCATCTCATTCTGCCGCCATTCTAGCCAATGCCGACCCCAAAACCTGCGAAGCGCTTAAGAGCTTTGGCCTGGAATTAGGCCTGGCATTTCAATTAGTCGATGACATGCTAGATTACATCGGCGATGCAGAAACCATGGGTAAAAATGTCGGGGATGATCTTGCAGAAGGTAAACCAACCCTGCCGCTAATTCATGCCATGAAAAACGGCACAGAAGAAGACCGTTTGCTTATTCGCAAAGCCATTCGAAATGGAGACACCTCCCAACTTGACTTAGTGTGTGATGCCGTGATTCGTTCAGGCGCCCTGGATTATACTGAGGCCGCCGCTAAGCGATGTTATGACAAAGCCTGCCAAAACCTAAACACTTTACCTGACTCTATTTATAAAGACGCGCTACTAGGACTGGCAAAGTTAGCAATACACAGGAATAAATAAGCGAATTCTTACTCTTTGTAAGCTATAATTGAATGCTAAAACAAGAACTTTAAAAAGAGTTTACTCAATGCTCCAACTTTCAGAACTTGATTCGTCTTTTTTATACCTAGAAACAGAAAGAACCCCCCTCCATGTTGGTGGTATTTATGTTTTTAAACGCCCCTCAACAGGCTGCATCCTTGATTACCAACGCTTTTACCAAATTATCGAAACAATCTTGGGCAATGAACCATTTTTTCGTCAGCGACTTGTCGAATACCCTTTAAATTTGGATCTACCCGTCTGGGCAGATGACCCGGAATTTAATCTGGATAATCATGTCTCTCATGTTAATTTAGAAAAACATGGACAGTCACTTTTTCATTTAGCCTCTGACTATTTCAGCAAACCTTTAAACCGTACTCGCCCTCTATGGGAAGCTCAATTTGTTGAAGGGCTTGAGATAGACACTGAGCACACTTTCTCCCAAAACCATTTTGCGCTATTGCTTAAAGTTCATATCACAGCAATTGATGGTATTAGTGGCGAAGATATTCTTAGCCAGCTCTTACACGTCAGCCCAGAAGAGCGAGAAATCCCAGAAGAAATAAAAGAATGGAAACCAAAGCCTCTTCCAGACACAGGTAGCTGGATTGGCGCCGCCTATAACAATGTATTTAACATCCCAAGCAAATTAACCCTGCTAGCAAAAGAAACAGCAGCCTCTGCTTTCTACTCTGTACTATATGAAAAGCTCGAAAATTTAGACCTTCCAGCCACTTTAATGAAAGTAGCACCAACACCGATCAATCAAAAGATTACAGCAAAAAGGCAAATTGAAAATATTGAAATCCCCTTAGCTGAGGTCAGAAATATAAAGCGACAGTTGAATAATGTCACCACCAATGACGTAATGATGGGGATTTGCGCTGAAGCCATATCAAACTATTTACAAGGCATGGCCGCCCACCCCAAACAAGACTTAGTTGCTTTAGCGCCTATTTCAGTTCGCTCAACCAGTTTAGATATAAAATCGGGAAACAAATTAGCAGCGACTTTATTTTCACTCGCCAGCTCCGAAACTGACCCAATAAAGCGCATTCAACTCATCCACGACGCAGCCACTTCATCCAGAAGTTATGATCAAGCCATTTCCGCAAACCATCTGACTGAACTGGTTCCATCATGTACCGCCGGTTTATCTGCCCGAGTTTATTCTGAGTTTTTACTCGCACAAAAACACAAACCCATGTTTAATCTGCCAATCATCAACATTCCTGGCCCGCAATTCCCTTTATACTTTGAAGATGCAGAACTAGAAAAATTCATTAGCACAGCACCTTTATTTGATGGTATTGGCTTGGCACTTATGATTGTCAGCTACAACGGACAATACAGCATTACCTGCACTTACAACCCAGACATCATGCCTCTCAAAAAAAGCTTTAAGCACTATATAAAAGATGCATTTGAAGCTATACGTAACAGTGATTTAAGCAATGAAGAGTATCAATCAAATATCCCAGATACAGAAACACAAAAAACCGGCTTCATACATGATGTTGCCGGCGCGGTGAGCAGTTTATTTTCTAACGCTAAATAGAACTATTTTTGAAACACCCAGACTAAAAATGCTTTCTTTTCATCGGCATTCGCTCTCGGCCAAATTGCTTTTAGCTGTTCAAGAATGACACCTTCCTCAGCACCAATAGAAGCCGCTGAACTTGAGTGTTTTTCTAATATTAGCTCCTGCTCTTTTTGCATTTTTTGTTGTTCTTGTTTTTTATAGGCATTCAAAGCCACTGATTCGGCTACCAGATTTTTTTGCTCATCAATTATTTGAGCGACAAACGAATCAGCAAGCTGTTTAGCGTCTCGAAGATTATCCGCTGGCAAAAAACTAAAATTATACTTAGCACCGGGCTTTGCAGTAATTAGAACCGCTAATGGTTCAGACTCTACAACATCAACCCGCGAACCCGTTTCCTGATCTCTTTTCGCTTTACTCCAGATACTTTCATACTTAAAAACGATCAGGTTTTCACCTGCTTTCAAGCCGTAGC
>JBFJZQ010000099.1:0-10624 GCA_041622015.1 Oleiphilaceae bacterium | reverse complement strand
GTAATCATAGATTTGTTGGTAACTTTCAGTAATCGTGTCGAAATAGTCTAAGGCGTTACTGGTCGGGCCTGGTGCTGCTATCAGTTGTTTGTAAAACTCCTCTCTTCCGCTTAATAAGCCAGCTTTAATACTTGTTAACTGTGCTTCAGGGTAGGCAATAAAGAAAGGCTGGTATTCAGAATCTTTTAAGTCGATAAGCTCAATTAATTGGGTTAGTTCCTGATAGGTCTTTTCTAATACTTGAACGCCATATGAATCTATAAACTGCTGTGTCAAGTAAAGAGTACCAAAGGTTCTTGCTTGGCCGAGTGATCGAGTGTAGGTGTCGGATTCATTTAAAAGGTTGATGATGGATAAGATATGTCTGTTATTTCTGCTGAACGAAATAAAGTTATAACTAAGCTTGGCGCGCCAATTATGCATACTTTCTACAGTGAGTTGATCATCTTCATAAATGGCGTCGATGCTGGCGGATTCAGTGCCCTTCGCCATGTTATCTGAGCTTATTTTGTTCTTGAGTTCTTGAAGGAAAAACAGATTATTCTGATCTTCTGTGAAGTGAATAAGACGTTCTATTTGCTCTATTGCAGAGGCTTTGCTTTTAAGAAGGCGTGACTCTAGGTCGGGGTCTGTTCGCCAAGATATGATGACATTAAGGTCTCGAAGTAATTCCAGCTCTTGCACCAGGTCGTTGGTTTTTGCAACGAATTCGAGGCCTTCACGGGTGATTTTTGCTTGGTCAGCTTGAAGGTGATAAGTAATTGCAAGCTGTGCCGCGAAGAAGGCTAAGGGAATGGCAAATACTGAACAGATCAACATGAACTTGCTAGGGTAGCTCAGGTGATTCATCAGGTAGAAGACAGGCTTAATGATTGGGTGCATGTGTTTGAGAACAGGTTGAGAGTGGTTCTTTCAGTTTAGCACCTGCGCAGAGAAATGCTGAGTTTTCGAAATTTTTTAGAGGTGCGAAACAGATAAGCTCCTGAGCAAAAAAATTATTGCTCAGGAGCTTATCTGACTATTTTTTAGTAGATTATTTTGAAAGTAGCGATATATCGGCAACGCGCAAAAATAGCTCACTTAATCGCTTTAACAGTACCAAGCGATTCTGTCTAACAGATAGGTCCTCTGCCATTACCATTACATCTTCAAAGAAGTTATCAACCGGTGCCTGTAAGCCAGCTAATAAGCTAAGGGCTGACTGGTAATCTCCTTTGTCGAACAGTGGCAATACTTCAGCGCTTAAACTTTCAATTTGTTTAGCCAGTTGTTGCTCTGAAGCCTCAGTTAACAAGCTTTGATCAACAATTAAATTGCTAAGATCAGCATCTTGTTTTGCAAGAATGTTCGATACCCGCTTATTGGCAGCCGCCAACGCTGCCGCTTCAGGTCGTTTAGAGAATGCTTCTACGGCTTTGACACGATGATCGAAGTCGAGAGGCTGAGTCGGACGACGTGCACTGACCGCTAAGAAAACATCGATAGATACGCCTTCATCTTCATAACGCGCACGGAATCTATCTAAGATATATGAGATCAATTGTTGCTCGACATCTTTATTTTCTAACTGAGCGGTTTGGCCTTCTAGCTGATAGCTTTCAAGAGCCCAGGAGATCAAGGTACTTAGATCTAAAGGCAGGGCTTTTTCGACTAAAATCCTCAGTGCGCCCAAGGCTGCACGACGCAGTGCAAAAGGATCTTTTGTGCCGGTAGGCGGTTGATTGATGCCAAATAAGCCAACAAGTGAATCCAGTTTCTCCGCTAAAGAGAGCGCACAGCCTGTTAGAGTTGTTGGTAAGTCATCACCGGCAAATTTTGGTTGATACTGCTCGTTCAAGGCTAAGGCTACTTCCTTAGTTTCACCATCATTTAAGGCATAGTGATAACCCATAACGCCTTGTAGGTCGGTGAACTCCAGGACCATTTCGGTGACCAAGTCAGACTTGGCTAAACGACCAGCTCTTTCAGCATCGGCTGCATTGCCGCCAATGGCTGCGCTAATTTTTCCAGCCAGAATAGCAACACGTTCGGTCTTTTCGTAAACGGTGCCCAGCTTTGTTTGGAAAACGATTTTCTTAAGTTGATCTCGACGATCTTCGAGTTTGATTTTTTTATCGGTCTCAAAAAAGAAAGCAGCATCGGATAATCTTGGGCGAATAACGCGTTCGTTACCTTCGATCACTTGTTGCGGATCTTTACTTTCAATGTTTGCCAAGGTGATGAAATTTGGCATCATTGCGCCTTTTTCATCGAGCATATGGAAGTATTTTTGATGCTCTTTCATGGATGAAATAAGTGCTTCAGTCGGCACTTCCAAGAAACGTTCATCAAACTTGCCAACAAGCGGTACGGGCCATTCATTTAGCGATGCAACTTCATCTAATAAGGCTTCATCAATCACCGCGATGCCCTTATTTTCTTTTGCTGCAGCTTGAACGCCTTGGCGAATTTTTTCTTTACGTAGCTCGTAATCGGCGATGACTTTGCCTTGCTCGAGTAAAACCTGTTCGTAGTTATTTACGTCGGTAATTTCAATCAAACCTTGGCTATGGAAACGATGGCCACGCGTGGTATTGCCTGTTGGAATACCCAAAATATTACCCGGCACGACTTCATTGCCAAATAACATCACAACCCATTGAAGTGGTCTAACAAATTCAACACGTTGAGCGCCCCAGCGCATACGCTTGGGTATAGGCAGTTTATTTAAAGACTCGGCAACGATATCGATGAGTAAATCTTTAGTGGCTTGGCCTGCTTCAGTGGTACGGTAGACTAACCAGGCACCTTTTGGCGTTTCCATTTCTTCTAATTGCGAAGGTTCAATGCCTAAAGATTGGGCAAAACCCAGAACCGCTCTGCTTGGGTTACCCTCCTTATCTAAGGCAGCTTTTTTAGAGGGCCCGCGCTTTTCAACTTCTTTGTCTGCCTGTTGTGCTTCAAGTGCAGAGATGCGAACACTTAAGCGTCTTGGGCTGGCAAAGGCTTTTACTGTGCCGTGATTCAAACCGGCATTTTTTAAACCGTCTGTAACTCCCTGTGTGAAGGCATTTGAAAGGGTTTTGAGTGCTTTAGGCGGCAATTCTTCGGTACCAATTTCTACTAAAAAGTCATGCGTTATCATTATTTTTTATCTCCCGCTTTAGCGTTATCAGAAGAGCCAGTGCTCTCGGCTAGGTTGGCTAGTACTTCAAGTCGAAGTGCTTCTGGAGCCAAGGGGAAACCACGATCTTTTCGGCTATCAAAATAGGCCTGTGCTACCGCGCGAGCCAAACCCCGTACGCGCAGAATGTAGCGTTGGCGTTCTGTTACCGAAATCGCATGACGTGCATCTAATAAGTTAAAAGTATGAGAGGCTTTTAAAACCAATTCATAAGCGGGAAGAGGTAAACCTGCATCGATCATCTTCTGGCTTTCAGCTTCGTAGTTGTCAAAATTAGTGAACAGAATGTCGGTATTTGCATGCTCGAAATTGTAAGTCGACATTTCGACTTCATTCTGATGGAACACATCTCCATAGGTAACATCGCCATCGGGGCCGTGCGTCCAAACTAAATCATAAACGCTATCGACACCTTGAAGGTACATCGCAATACGTTCTAATCCATAGGTGATTTCACCGGTGACCGGGTAGCATTCCAAACCGCCGACTTGCTGGAAGTAGGTGAACTGGGTCACCTCCATGCCATTAAGCCACACTTCCCAGCCTAATCCCCATGCGCCCAGTGTCGGTGATTCCCAGTTGTCTTCAACGAAACGAATATCGTGTACCAGCGTATCAATGCCCATGGCCTGTAATGATTCAAGATATAACTCCTGAATATTAAGGGGCGAAGGCTTCATCACAACTTGAAACTGGTAGTAATGTTGCAAGCGGTTTGGGTTTTCACCATAACGACCATCTGTTGGTCGGCGGCTTGGTTGAACATAGGCCGCATTCCAGGTTTCCGGGCCAATGGCACGTAGAAAAGTGGCAGGGTGAAAGGTACCTGCGCCAACTTCCATGTCAAGCGGCTGTAACACGACGCAGCCCTTGCTGGCCCAATAGTTTTGTAGAGCTAATATGAGCCCCTGAAAGGTTTTTACGTCTGGCGAGTGATTTGACGTTGTTGAGTTCGACACGTAGGTACCACCAAATTAAAGTCTGTGAGTGATGTTTGCTTAGGCAAATGTCAGCAAAAAGTGCGGCATTATACCCTAATTAACGGCTTTTTGGCCGCTTATTGGTTGATATACTTCAAAATTTCAACCACTTGTTCCGGCGTTTCTGTGACCGCCATAGCGGCACCGTCAATTTCTTTTAAAGGGTGTGTTAACTCAGGTGCGTGCATGACAATAATCGGCTTGCCTAAGCCGATGGCAATACCTGCATCAAAGGCGGCATTCCATTGCTTGTACTTATCGCCAAAACGCACTACCACGATATCCGATTTCTCGATTAAGGTTTGGGTGCGTAAGGCATTAATTTTGGCCGCTTTATGGTCTTTCCAGAAATTATTTTCTTCAGGGCCTAATATACGGACACCCACTTCATCACTGGCTTCATGGTTAGTGATCGGGCTATAAATATTTACTTGAATGCCTTGCTCTTTAAGGCCTTGCGTGATGCGTTCTCGCCAATCAGAATGTATTTCACCGGATAAATAAATGCTGTATTTCATGGATTTTGTCTCATCATTTAATAAATTTTCGTGTAAAGTGCCCTTGCCAAAGATGGCCAACGAACTTTAACCAAAATGCTTGTGTTCTTCAAAGTGCATCATTTATAAAAACGATATTGCTGAACCATATTGTTTAGTGTGAATAAATGACAAAGAATCATCGAAGTTCGTTATGTAATACGTGATGGGAATCAGTCTAGCGCATTTTGCTCTAGGTGAAAGATTCTCATGATATGGAATGTCCTAAGGGAGGATACAATATATGGCAATTTATGATCACCAATATGGCGATTTATCTTATTTTCGCGTCTTTCGCGCCTGGGGTGGCCAGGAGCATCAAGAGTATGTTCGCATCAAACGTAGTCGAGAGGCGGCCTATAAAAAAGCGCAGGATATTGATGCGCGTCTAGCGAAAGCACAAAAAGCATTTACGGCTGAACAAGCCATCTCACCCAGTTATCACCTTCGTTCTAACGGTCAGATTCGCGGCTTGCGGCGTGTTTTGGTTAAACGTAAAGGCAGAAGCCCTGCAGAAGTCTTCGAGTTGAGAATTAACGTGCCGTGGGATGAAGAAATTCGCCGCACGACCATTTCAATTGCTGTGCATGGTGAGCAAAAAGCATTTTTACTGGCTATTGAAAAAATATGTGAGTGGTATGGCTTGAAAGTGAAATCAGAGCTAGGTCAGTGTTTACAAGCCAGTCTATCTGCCTATCCGTCCTTGTCGGCTAAACTAGAAGAGTTGACCCAAAAAGATCAGCAAGTGTTAGCGATGAAACCAAAGAAAGACCAATCGCTTGAGCAAACAGAAAGCGCTGCGGTGACAGAGTTAGTGATAAAAAAAGCCAAGAATGAATTGAATAATTTTACCGGTGGTATATTTAGGGGCTTGAAGCGTTTCACTGCCTAGTCATTTAGGCCAAGCAGGGGCTCTTCTAAGTCAGTAATTTGCCTTTCATGGGTATTGCTAGGCTAAGCTATTGTGGCTTCTCTTGTATTTCAGCTAACATTCGTAAACTGAATTTCTAAGAGGAGTCATTATGTCCCACTCTCCAGAACAAGCACCCTGCTCAGAAGCTGTCATACTCGATGAAGCAAACCCAGGAAGTAAAGAAGAGTTTTTAAACACCCTGACGCATGCATTAGGGCTGGCTTTGAGTTTGTTTGGCTTGGTTTTCTTATTAATAAAAAGCATCAATCTCCCTGATGGTTTGAATATTGATAGGTTTCAATTAGTCAGTTTTTCTATATTTGGCATCAGCTTGGTCGCCTTATACTTAGCATCGACGCTGTATCACTCGGCAAGCGAAGCTGATAAAAAATCCACATACAAAATGTGGGACCACTGTGCGATTTATCTGTTGATAGCCGGCACCTATACCCCCTTTTTATTGGTGACGATGCGGGAAAATGTGGGTTGGTTATTTTTCTTTATCATCTGGGGGATTGCTGTTTTTGGTATCCTACTTAAAGTTCAGTTCAAACACCGTTTTCACCTTCTAAGGGTCGCAACCTATCTTGTAATGGGCTGGTTAGTCATTCTCACTTTTGATGCTTTGAAAGCATCCTTAGCTTCAGGAGGCTTAAACCTACTCATTGCGGGTGGCGTCGTTTATACGCTTGGCGTGATTTTTTATTTGTATGAACGCATACCTTATAGTCATGCGATTTGGCATTTATTTGTGCTCGGTGGCAGTGTTTGTCACTACTTCAGCATTTATTTGTATGTTTCACCGGTGTTAAGTGTCAATGTTTAACTCCGGTAAGGTGAGCGAATGCGTGGCCAGCAATTACTTTTCGTAAGTGCCAAAAAGCGCGTAATAATCGTTTACGCTTGTTTCAGTAAGAGAAATCATTAAAGTGGCGCATTCGAAAATGTTCTGCCATGCATTTGTGTAGTGTTATTTTTTTGGTATGTGATCGCGAATGGAAAGTTTTTATCTAATATTAAGTTACATCATTATTGGCCTGTTATTGCGCCGTGTAAAAACGATGCCAGAAAATACCTCGATGGCATTGAATGCGTATGTGCTGAATGTCGCTTTGCCTGCCCTTATTCTGAAAAACATGCCCTTGCTTAGTTTTTCTTCCGCCTTATATATTCCTGCGGTCACACCTTGGTTTTTATTGGTTTTTGTTATTTTGTTGACGCTTTTTTTGTCGAAGATGTTTCATTGGTCTAGAGAGGTGACCGGTGCCTTATTAATTATTTTGCCCTTAGGCAATACCTCTTTTTTAGGTTTTCCGATGACCGAGGCTTTGTTCGGTCAGGCGGCAATGCCTTATGCCGTCGTCTATGACCAGTTGGGCTCCTTCATCGCCTTGGCGACCTATGCCACCATCATTGCCGCTATGTATAGCACGAAGGTTTCGGCACCCAGTGTGGGCGATGTCGTGATCAGAATAATCACCTTTCCCTCGTTTATCGCTTTGCTCATTGGTTTAGGCTTGAGAGGCGTGAGCCTTCCGGGTTTTGCCACCTCATTGATCGACGGCCTGTCACTAACTCTAGTGCCTGTGGTGATGGTCGCTGTCGGCTTTCAATTGCGTTTCCGTTTTAGTCGGGATGAACTTGGCCCCATGGCCACTGCCCTGACGATCAAGCTGATGCTTATGCCGGCAGTGGCTTGGTTGCTTTGGTACAGTTTCGGCCAGCGTGGTTTGGTGGTCGATATCAGTGTCTTTCAAGCCGCGATGCCGCCAATGATATCCGCCGGTGCCATCGCAATCATGGCGGGTTTAGCGCCAAGGTTAGTCAGCGGGGTCATTGGTTTTGGTGTGCTCTTGGCTCTGGTGACTTTGCCGATAGTCGCGTGGTTACTCGGGTAGAAAATATGCCCGCGCATTGAGCGATATGTTCTGTCAGAATGGCGCTAATTCTATCTCGAGCGAGCTTATCTTCTGCTTGTATGCGGCCTATGCGAATAATAGAGGTATCCTCTGAAACAGCTATTAACCTCAATAAAATACCTGCCTGATAGAAACGCTCAAAAAGAGTGAGTGCTAACTTTTTTGGCAGAACATAACTGGAAAAAAGCCGTTGATGAAAGCATTGTTCATGTTCGAGTGGTTTAAATAATTCGCTCGTGAACTGTTCGCAGCTCACTAATTTTGCGAGATGCTCTGTTTGCCAGTCAGAATCCGAAAAAGCAGACTTCGCCAAATGCAAGGCAGGGCCATTGATTGACCATAATGGAAGGTGCACTTTAAATTGTTCAAGTATTTCTTGCGCCGCAAAGACAAAACCCAAACGAATACCTGCCAAGCCAAAAAACTTACCAAAGGAACGCAATACGATGATGTTTTGTCTTGGACGGTCAGCCAGATAAGGAAGGATGCTTTGCGAGGAACTTGTATCGATAAAGGCTTCATCGACAATTAAATATCCACCTTCATCAAGTGTTTGAGCCCAACAATCTAATTGCTGAGGTGAAAAACTTAAGGTGCTGGGGTTATTCGGGTTAATGATCAAAAGATGTTGTAGAGGTTGTTGCTTGAGCTTAAGTTCAATGTCATCAAAGGCTGTTGTAGCATCGAATGCAGGATAATAATCAATAGGGTTGCCAGCTTGATGCCATGCTTGTTTATGTTCCTGATAGCCGACAGAGGGCAGGAGTACAGGGAGTTTGTCTAAGAGCGACGGTAGAACTTGGATGGCTGACTGGGTGCCGGGTAAGGCCACAAATTGCTCACTACCATAATACCCTTTGACACTATCGTTAAAGCTCTGGTCGATATAGGGTAAGTTGGAAAACGTCTCTGGTGGAATGTCGTTAGTTGGATAAGCGTAGGGGCTGATACCGGTGGATAAATCTATCCAGTTTTCGAATGCTATACCGGTATCTTTAGTGGCTGAAATGATATCTCCGCCATGCGCTAGTGGGGCCGTGATGGTCATTGTGCAAACCAGTGTTGGCCAAACGCCAGGGTATCACTTAGTAAGTCTAAAGCGGTTTGAGGTTCAGGCATTACAGTGCTCGACACTACTACGGCAAACCAAAGAGCTAAGGCTTTGTTAACCAAGTGGCAAGCGGCTTTGATGCTGTTTGAGGTCGCGCGGGTTGTGTTCGACAGTCTCAAACCCAGTAAGGGGCGAAGATGGGTGGTGCCATGATAAATAGCCTTGCCCCCCAGGCTGACTTGAATCGCGCCCGCGCCGGCGGCCATCACCGGCCCCGCATTCGGGCTTTTCCAAATCTTGGCTTGTTGATACCAGCATGTTAGGGCGTTTCGGGTATGGCCGACCAAGGCGTAGCTTAATGCCGTCAGGCGAGCGGGAAAGTAATTCAAAGCATCATCAAAGCGCGCCGCTGCCCAACCAAAATTTACGAAGCGCTGATTCTTATAGCCCCACATGGCATCAAGCGTGTTGGCTAAGCGATAGCAGATTACGCCCGGTACGCCTGCAATCAAAAACCAGAAAATGGCCGCAAAGATAGCGTCCGCGCCGTTTTCAAGTATCGACTCAGTGGCGGCGACCGCGATGTCAGTTTCATTCAGTTGCTCACAGTCTCGGCTAACGATACGTGACACCGCTTCTTTTGCTAGAGGTAAGTTCTGCTGTTCAAGTGCTTCATAGACAGCTTTGCCATGTTCAAGCAGGCTACGCCAGCCAATGGCTATATACAAAACAAAGCTGGAAAAGATGATTTCTGCAATTAAGTCATCATTTAACCAAACACCGACTAAATAGCCGAAAACAGTAATGGGCAAGATGCAAAGACAGAGTGCCAATAAGCCTTTGGCTTTAAGGAATGAACCCTGATTGAAAAACGCTTCGATGGCTATAGCAAGCTTACCGAAACCCACTAGCGGGTGAAAACGATCCGCTTCACCGACCAGCTTATCGAGGCATAAAGCCAAGAAAACACAAAGGCAGAGGCTAAATAAAGATAAGTGCATCAAGGAGAAACTAAACATGCCACCAAGCTCAGTAATAGGGTTGTTTCACTGAGCTCGATTAATGCGCCCAAAGTGTCGCCGGTACAGCCGTCTAGCCGTTTAAGCATGAAATATCTAAGGGTCCATAAACTGAATGCGGACATGGCAATAAGTCCAAGGCTCGTCCAGCCCAGTAGCATGAGGCACAGGATGCTTAGCCCTGTCATCACTAGATAGCAGTCTCTATTTGATAAGCGTTCGCTTAAGGCATTAGCTAACCCTTCTGCGCGAACATAGGGGGTGTGCATTAAGAGCAACACGGCATTACAGCGGGCAAAGACCAAGGCCCACAAAATGCTCCAGAAATGCTCTGCTGTCAGCAGGGCTTGAATGCAGGTAAGTTTCAGGAAGAGCACCAATACCACCGTGGCAATTGCAATCGGGCCCGATGTCGGGTCTTTCATCAACTTCAAGGTACGGGTTTTCGAACCTAAACCGCCCAACCAAGCGTCAGCTGAATCTGCTAAACCGTCTATATGAAGGGCGCCAGTCAGCCAAACCCATGTCGTCAACAGAAGTGCAGCACTGATCCAGTCGTTAAAGAGGGTGGTGAAGAGCTGCACAGTTAAACCTAATATAAGCCCAAGTAGTAAACCAATTAAGGGATACCATGCGACTGACTTGCCCAATATCTTGGGGTCAGGAAAGGGTAGTTGCCCAGCGGGGATCCAGCTCAAAAATTGTAGTGCTGTGCGAAATGCGAGCCATTGATCTTCGATAAGGGTGTGGGTTGTAGAGGTACTAATGACTGACTCCTGCTTGAGCAAAGGTGGCCATATTATTATGTAAGTCGCAGGCCATTTTAAGTAGTGGGGCGGCCACAGCGGCGCCACTAGCCTCACCTAAACGCATATTTAAGTTGAGTAAAACATCGGCATTTAAATAATTCAGAACGGCTGTATGCCCTGCTTCCGCCGAACAGTGTGAGAAAAATAACCAAGGGCGAACACTGGAATTGATTTCTACGGCAATGAGTGCCGCAACAGATGAAATAAATCCATCGACGAGGATGGGGATGCCGT
>JBFJZQ010000098.1:0-10660 GCA_041622015.1 Oleiphilaceae bacterium | reverse complement strand
TGAAACGACCACAATGGGCTTCGGTTCGACTGATTTACAGTCAATTGCTGCAAAGTTAGTGGATGACTTGATCGCTTTTCCACCGATTGTCCAGATGACCGCTGCTCGCCGTCCTGTTGTTTTTGTGGATAAAGTTAAAAACAAAACAACTGAGCATATTGATACCGAATCTATCACTGATACCGTTCAAACTAAGTTATTGCAATCAGGAAAATTCCGTTTTGTTGATATGACTGCCGTGAAAGCAGTACAGGAGCAAATGCAGTTCCAGATGGATAGTGGTATGGTTGATCCTGGTAAAGCTGTTGCGTTTGGTAAGCAAACCGGCGCTGAATTCATGCTTTACGGAAACATGTCTAGTATCGTGAAACGTAATAGCGATGCAAAAGATGTTTACTACAAGTTTACTTTGAAGCTAGTGAATTTAGAAACCGGCATTATGGAATGGGCTGGCGAGAAAGAAATTCGTAAAACTGGTGAGAAATCATTTTTCTAAATGAAATCTTAACGCTTTAATGCTTAAGTAGTTATTAGAAACCAGAATGAGATTATCTACTTAGTTCTCATTCTGGTTTTTCAGTATAAGGAGGTATTAAAAATGCAATTAATAATTAAAAGCTTGCTGTTAACGTGTTTATTTTTGTCTATGGGCGCGTTTGCTAAAACAGAATTAGTTGAAAAACAAGCGAGTGGCTATGGTGCTGATTATCAAGAAGCACTGACTTCCGCGCTAATGAATGCAGTAAGACAAGTAAGAGGTTTACAGGTTTCAACTGAAAAGCAGCTTAAGCTAGATTTTGAACATTTAGTAAATGATAAAACAGAAAAGAAACGCGCAACGCTCGGTGTTGAAGAAGATATTTTTACCCGTTCAAAAGGTTGGGTGCAATCTTATTCTGTTGTTTCAACGGTTAAGCCAAAAGACAATAACGATACTTGGAAGGTGACGATCGTTGCCAAAATTCCTATGCATGAATCTGCAATGAAAGACGATAAGCGAAATAGCATTGCGGTGATGCCTTTTCGGTTTTCACACCCGACATTTGCTATTGATGAGTTAGGTAAACCAAGTAACGCTTATCAAATGTCTGGTCGCATCCGTGACCGTATCCAAACTGCATTTACTCAAACTCAACAGTTTGCAGTCGTTAATCGCAGTTTTGGTAGTGAATTCGCTTCAGAAAAAGCTTTACTATCCTCTGATAATGTACCACCTACCGAGGCTAGTCGACTGGGAAATGTAGTGGGTGCAGATTTCATGGTCGTTGGTAATATCTATGACTTATCCACGAAAGTTGAAGAAAAAGATTTTTATGGTATGAAAAAAGTAACCATGAAAGATCGCATAGATATGTCTTACCAATTAATTGAAGTCGCCACTCAAAAAGTTCTTTGGGCAGATACAATTACGCATGAAATTGATCGAAAAAAAGATGAAGAACCAAGCAAAACCTTAGATGCTGTGGCGATGCTGATCCTTTCAGGGGTAATGGATGTGCTATATCCGGTTAAAGTATTAGATGTGGTGAGTGAGGATGAAATATACCTTAACCAAGGCTCTGCAAGATTGAAATCTGAAGATGCATTAGCTCTTTATAGTACTGGTAGAGTGATGAAAGACCCTGACTCGGGTCGAGAAATCAAAATTGATGGTAGAAAGCTAGGTGTCTTGACGATAGTTGAGACTAAAGCAACGCACTCTGTAGCCAAATTAACAGAAGGGGAGCTAAGCAAAGTTAAGCCAGGTGCCATCGTCAGAATGTTAAAGCCTGAAGATAAACCTGACCCTTATAAAGATAAAGAAGTCAGGGAAACGGCTGGCTCATCAGAAGCCCCAGTAAAGTGGTGAAATATATAACATTGTCTCCCAAGCGCGCTAAAAGTTGCCAGTATACGGGTACTTTTCTGGTTATCCTTTGAGCGACAGACTATACTACGCCTCGTTTCAATAACGGGGCATTTTTTTGCAGTCAGCTATGTCAGATTCCGATTTCCATAAGAAAAAATTTGCGCAAGCTAGTATCGAGAGCATGTATCGTGTGTTCACTGTGCCTGAAGCACCTGATTCGACCTTAAGTCGAATAGATAAGGACGTTTCAAGTAATCTAGCTGGCTTTATGCAAGAGCATATTGTTGCTGTAGAGCATGACCTTCAAGAAATTGAAAAAGACTTCTCTGAGTCCCGTATTCCTGAAAAGCCTATCTTTGTATCTGAACATACCCGTTTCCTACTCGACAAACTGGTTGCTCAATCTGTTCATACATCGTCTCCAAGCTTTGTGGGTCACATGACCTCAGCATTACCCTATTTTATGCTGCCTTTATCCAAGATTATGATTGCCCTGAATCAAAATCTGGTTAAAACCGAAACATCAAAAGCTTTTACCCCATTAGAAAGACAGGTGCTGGGGATGTTGCATCGTTTAGTCTACAGCCAGGATACTGAGTTTTATAAAGACTGGATGCATGACTCAGATCATGCCTTAGGTGCAATGTGCTCAGGTGGGACTGTCGCCAATATTACGGCACTTTGGGCTGCAAAGAACTTAGCGTTTCCGCCTGAAGGTAACTTTAAAGGTGTCGCATATGAAGGGCTTTTCAGAGCACTAAAGTACTACGGATATGATGGCGCTGCAGTGGTAATTTCCAAGCGTGGGCATTATTCATTTAGAAAGGCGGCCGATCTTTTAGGTATTGGTAGAGATTATTTGGTCGCTGTAGAGACAGACAATGACAATCGCATTGATTTAGATGCGCTGCGTGATACCTGTCATCGTTTGAAAAAAGAAAATATTTGTATAATAAGTGTTATCGGAATAGCGGGTACCACTGAAACAGGAAATATTGACCCTTTAGAAGAAATGGCAGAAATTGCCAGAGAATTTAAAGCGCATTTTCATATTGATGCCGCATGGGGTGGGCCGACATTATTTTCTCACCGCTATAAGAGTCTTTTAAAAGGGATTGAAAAAGCTGACTCGGTGACCTTAGATGCCCATAAGCAACTCTATGTTCCTATGGGAAGTGGCTTAGTATTGTTCAAAGACCCCAAAAAACTAAAATCTATTGCGCACCATGCACAATATGTTGTCCGAAAGGGCTCCAAGGATTTAGGTAGTACTACCCTAGAAGGTTCAAGACCGGGTATGGCGATGTTGATCCATTCTGGTTTAAAAATTATTGCGAAAGAAGGTTATGAAATCCTGATTGATCAGGGGATAGACAAAGCGAAAGCATTTGCAGAAATGATTGATAATGATGCTGATTTTGAAGTCATCAGTTATCCTGAATTGAACATAATCACTTACCGATATTGCCCCGACTTTGCTAGGAAGGCTTTAGCAGAAGCGGATGAGATTCAGATGGATAAGATCAATGCGGTGCTTGATCGCATTACAAAATTTATTCAGAAGACTCAACGAGAGAAAGGGCTTTCTTTTGTATCTAGAACCCGCTTAGAGCCAATCAAATATCATTTACGACCCTGTGTCGTATTTAGGGTTGTACTAGCAAATCCATTGACAACTTTAGCTATCCTTCAGGAAATTTTAATTGAACAAAAAATGATCGCTGAAGAGTCTGAGGAAATCCAAAGCGCGATTAAATTATTGAAAACACTGTGTACAAAAGACATTGTTTAGAACTGTCTTTTGTACTGTTGTATCTTTCATGCACTCTAGAAACTATTGCAACTTAAAACGGCATCAAAAAATTAGGCATTAATATAGTGCAGATTCATCGTCTAACACTTCATGAATGATGTCTAAAAAGATCTTATCCGCATCACTTAGTTCTTCTGGAATACGCACAATAGTTGAAGAGCTAATTTTTTCCGCTATTTTCTGTGTCGCATTTTGCTCATTTTGTAATTCCCTTGCGATTTCCATACAAGCAGGCGCAAGAGAAGGTTCACTGAGTACTTTACGGATAAAAACGCGTAATTCGCTAATGATTTTGGCTTGTCTACTTTCTTCGGCACTACTCATTTAGGGCTCCTTAAATAATAATATTAGAACCTTCTCAGTATAAGGTTAAGTCAGTGTTTACGCATGTATTTGTTTGAAATAGTTTGTTAGTAACACCGCTTAAACAAGGAAAATAACGTTTTACCTGCTACGCTTAACCATTATCAATACACCAATTCTTGGCCGCACAATTGTTGCTATGAAAAATCGCTTTGCATTTCTTAATAAATATTTAGTACAAAGCTTTTATGTTTTGTTTGTGCTGATTGCGGTTGTAAGTAATAGCCTAGCTAAAGCTATAGAAACGCACCTGCCTGAAGGAAAAGAGAGTGAACTAATCAAAGTAGAATTTCGTCGTGATAATAGCAAAATCATGGCAGTTAATGATCTTCGCAAGCCAACAAATGAGAGCGCTTGGCAGACCTTGACTGAAAATTACGCTAACTTCGGCTATCAACCTGTACCTTATTGGTATCGTTTTACCATTACCAATCCTAAAAATACCCGTGTTAATCACATAATAGATATCAGTTATCCATTATTGGATACCATCGATATTTATGCTTTCAGAGACGGTGAGCAAATAGAAGAAATTCATTTGGGGGATCGTTTACCTTATAAAAATAGAATCATTGATCATCCTCATTTTTTGGTTCCAGTCGAATTACATGCGCAAGAAAAACGCACTTACTACGTTCGTGTGATGACTCAGGGCTCACAGCTATTCCCTGTAGAGCTTTGGGAAAGCAGCGCATTGTTTGTGAAATTAGGAAAAGAAGATGAGTTACATGCTATTTATTTTGGTGTTGTCTCGGTCATTATATTCTTTAACCTGCTTATCTTTTTTGCCCTAAAAGAAAAAATGTATTTTTACTATGCATTATCGGCTTTTGTGTTTTTACTCTTTTTTGGAATCATGAGAGCGAAACTCTTTCCGCTGATCTTTTCAGATTGGCCTGCTTTTCATCACATGTTGTTGCTTATTTTAGCCCCTAGTTGTTTGTTGTTTTCAGCATTGTTTAGTCGAGAGTTATTGAAGCCTGATAAATACCTTCCTAGTATGAAATGGTTTTTTTCCCTATTAATTGGCATTTCATGGTTAAGTTTCGCGGGGATATTTGTTCTGGATAGTCAGACTTCACTGAAGTTTTCAGTACTAATTGTTATTCCCAGTTGCTTTGCTTTATTTCTTGTCGGTCCCATCTTCGCACTTAAGGGAAATAAAATGGCATGGGTATATTCTGCTGCTTGGGGCACCTTCATGATGGGAGCAAGTATTACGGCGGCGAGCAAACAAGGCTTCATTCCAGCAAATTTTATTACCGAATATGGTATGCAAATTGGTTCTGCAATAGAGCTATTTATATTAAATGCTGCGTTAGCTTTCCGTTTTCACACCGAGCGGCAGGGCAGATTAGCCGCTCAATATGCTCAATTTAAAGAACAGCAAGGCAAACAAGAAACAGAACGAAAATTATTGATAAAATCAATGTCTGATAGCATTACTAATTTACCTAACAGGGCGTGTTTTGAGGCTAATTTACAAGACATTTTAGATCAACGCGTAAAACAACGTTTAGGCGTGTGTGTTCTAGAAATAAACCGTTTTAATGAAATAAATAGAACGCTGGGTCATCATAATACCGACCTCTTAATGGCAGAAATAGGACAACACTTTAATGAGCTAATCTCAAAATTGCCGGGGTTAAAGCAAATTGAAAGTATCTCTGGATATGCAAATCTCTGCTCACTTGGTCAGGCTAGTTTCGGTATCTTATTAGATGCAAACATAGCAGATGTAAACCAGGACTTAATTCGTTTAATTATTAAAAAAATGACGCAACCTATTTTATTTAGGGAAATGCGTATTGAATTAAAGCCTGTTATAGGCGTAGCTATTTATCCAGAACACGGAGTGAATACCGCATCATTGATCCGCCATGCCCAAGTTGCTGCGGATATGCCGGAAGCATTAAAGCATGCCATTTCATTTTATCGACCTGAGCATGATCAATATAATACGCGTCGTTTAATGATGGTGTCTGAATTAAAGCAAGCGATAGAAAAAGGTCATTTAGAATTATTTTTTCAGCCAAAGTTAGACCTGAACACCAAACAAATAACAGGTTTAGAAGCCTTAGTCCGATGGCACCATGAGCGATATGGGCTGGTATGTCCCGATGAATTTATCGAGTTAGCTGAAGAAACAGGCATCATAAAATCACTCACGCGGTGGGTGATTCATTCTGCTTTTAATGCGCGTTTAATGTTCGAAAAACAAGGCTATGACTACGCCATGTCAATTAATATTTCAGCCTTGAATCTTCAAGAGTCAGATCTAATCGTTTTTTTAAAGGAACAGCTTTACCTTTCAGGTATAGATCCAAGTAAAATCTGTTTAGAGCTGACAGAAACCTCAATGATGATTAATCCTCTAGAAGCGATTGACATGTTAGAGCGAGTTCGTCGATTAGGTATTACGGTGTCTATTGATGATTTTGGCGCAGGTTATTCATCGCTTGCATACTTGAAATCATTGCCTGCAAGTGAAATTAAAATAGATAAATCTCTGATAACCGGTATTTGTGAAGATGTGAACAGCGATATGGTGGCAAGAGCGACCATTGAAATGTGTCGAGGGCTTGGCTTTAAAGTTGTCGCAGAAGGTGTTGAAAATAAGGTGGTTTTAAACCGCTTGGTTGAGCTTGGCTGCGATACAATCCAGGGTTATATTTTAACGCCCCCTCTGCCTTACCCTGCTTTGATTGATTGGATAGAAGAAAATATAGAAAATCAACGCTTTGTTTCTTGATCCAACCTAGGATCGAAAGAGGCAGAAATGAAACATCAGCAGGCCTTAGCCTTTCTTGGCAGACACTTTTTTTCGGATCAACGCTTCCTGGCAAACGGAAGCCACGAGTTGCCCCTTTTGATTATATATATTGCCCCTGTTGAAGCCGCGACCGCTCGAAGCGCTTGGGCTATCCATATCATAGAGTAACCACTCATCCACTCTAAAGGGGCGATGGAACCAAATCGCATGGTCAAGGCTTGTTACCTGCATATCTTTTTGCGCAAAACTAACGCCATGAGGCAGCATACTGGTGCCAAGTAAGCCAAAATCAGAGGCATAGGTTAAAATGCAGTGATGTAGGGATAAATCGTCTGGCAGTGCAGCCACTGTTCTAAACCAATTTTGTTTGTAGGGGGCACGCTTGTCGGGCTTGGAATAGTTAATCGGATTCACCGGACGAATTTCAATGGGCCGATCTCGGGTAAATTGCTCGCGAATGCTCTCGGGGATTAAATGTTTGAAACGTCGGCGCATCTCTAATTCAGATATCAGAACATCCGGATCCGTTGTATCAGGCATGTCAAACTGATGTTCAAAGCCTTTTTCAGCTTTTTGGAAAGAGACGTTTAAGGTGAAAATCTCTTTATCATATTGTCGAGCAATGATTCTGCGGGCAGAGAAACTGCTGCCATCACGAATAATTTGTGCTTCATACTGAATGGGGAGCGACGGGTCTCCGGCTCGCAGAAAATAACCGTGCATCGAATGAGCTTGTAAATTATCAACAGTCTGATAAGCGGCCATCATGGCTTGGCCACAGACTTGACCGCCAAAAACATTGCGAAAGCCTAAGTCTTCGCTACAACCCTCAAAATGAAGCTCGTCGAGCTTTGTCAGGTTTAATACATCTATCAGTTGATTAAGTACATTATCCATAAAAAATAATTGATCATGATTTTATGTTTGGTGTTTGAAATCTTTAAATCTCACTCACAACAAAATTGACTAGAAGGGCTTCCTGCGCACTCATTTCCCAACCATCCTTATTATTATTTTTTATTTGGCTTTGACTCTGGGGCCGCTTTACTACAGAAGAACTTTTATTATCTTTTAGCTGTTTTGCTGCGCGTGATTTGCTGACTACACGCGACATGGCGCCTCTCAAAAACGTAAAAATATGACTTTAGAAGAAAGATAGTATTACAAAACAAAGGCATAGGCGATAGCTTTGTTTTGTAATTAATAAAACAGTTAGAAAACTGGTTTATGACATTTCTCTAATTACATCTGCTTTTGTACTTACCGCCTCCCCGGTTAGTACAAAACCACATACTTTTTCAGACTCATCGGTAAATCGCCCAATTAGCCCGTTTTCTTTTTGTTCAAAAGTCCATTGACCTTTAATGCTGCCGGGTGGCACAGCAATAACAGGGCAGGCGGGAGTCTTGGTCGCGACAGGCATAATGCCAAAATTAACCGCTGTCTTTGTTCCGGCAACGGTTTTCGCCAATGCTCGCGCACTGGCCATCAAGGGCAATACATACAAACGTACTTCGCCATGTGTTTCTGCACAATCACCCAGTGCAAAAACATTTTTTGCAGATGTTTCTAGGTAATTGTTAGTGATAATGCCTTGGTTGCAATGAATACCTGCAGATTCAGCCAGGTGAATATTTGCTTTTAAGCCGATGGCCGAAATAACTAGATCACAGGGTATTTTATGGCCATCATTCAGTGTCGCACACAGTGTCTTATCTTCTAATTCTTCTATATGTTGAACATAGCGCCCAAACATCATTTTAGCGCCAGTCTTTTCGAGCCCTTCTACTAAAGCATCGCCAGCTTGTTCGGGTATAAGACCATGCATCGCTGTTTTTGCCGGATCAGCGACGCTGACGGAATAGCCGCCAATAAGTAAATCGTTTGCATACTCGCAACCGATCAAGCCCGCGCCCATAATTAAAACATGCTGTTTGGGTTTTAGTTTTGAGCGGAAATATCGGTAATCCATTAAATCATTAATAGAAACGACTTTTGGGTGATCACTGCCAGGAAAGTTGAGTTTATTCGTTTTTGCGCCAAGCGCGAGGATGAGTTTGCTGTAAGTAATGACTTCATCACCAATATAAATTTGCGAATTCTTGGGCTCTATTTTACTTACGGTGGTAAAGTTTCGAATTGAAACTTTGAGCTGAGTGGCCATTTTTCCAGGGTCGGCTATAGATAGATCTTCAGCAGATTTGTTTTTGGTGAAGCCTGTAGACAGCATAGGTTTCGAATAGGAGTGTGCATCATCTTGAGAAATGATCAGAACCGTTGTCTCAGAATCTATTTTTCGGAATTCCCGAACAAAGGAATAAGCGGCTAAACCACTACCAATGACAATGATGGGGTGATCATTGTGCATTAGATCTCTACCATTTCGAAGTCTTCTTTACCCACGCCACAATCCGGACAAAGCCAGTCTTCGGGCACATCCTGCCAAGCAGTACCGGGTGCAATATCGTCATCCGGCCAGCCTTCTGCTTCATCATAAATTAGTCCGCAAACTACACACTGCCACTTTTTCATGTTAACTACCTGCTTTCTGTGTTGAAGTCATTAATAAATTTAGTATTCATCGAAATTAAAGAAGGATAAAAATAGCCTTTGAGCTTTTTTTATCCAATTTTTAAAAATGATCGGTAATTTACATAAAGCGACTCGAGAGTACAAATGTTTCGTATTTAACCAAACAAAAACCAAGAAAAGGCTTTCGCGAAAAACTGAGTATCTATTGGCCTAAGCTAAATAGCATCGATATAATCTTCACACTTAAAAATTACGGGAACTTTTATGTCGATACAATGTCCACCGGATCAAGATTCATCAGATCAAGACTCATCAGAAAAAAGCCCATCAGAAATTGCTTGCAAGATGCAGGAAGTATTCGACCAGGCTGATTGTCTTTTTTCGAATGAACAAGTGATCGCAGCCATCGACGTTTTGGCTAAAGAGATCAACTTGGTATTGGCAGATAAAAATCCTCTGATTATGATAGTGATGAATGGTGGTCTGGTATTTGGCGGGCAGCTTTTATCACGATTGCACTTTCCGCTACAAGTAGATTATCTCCACGCTTCGCGCTATGGCGATAATACCCAAGGCGAAACGTTAAGTTGGCACGCACAACCTTCAATGGATTTAAACAATCGTGTGGTACTTATCATCGATGATATTTTGGATGAAGGCAAAACACTGCTAGAAATTATCAAATACTGCGAAACACAAGGCGCAAAAAATGTCATGACGGCTGTCTTAACTGAAAAAATGCATAAGCGAAAAGCTAATCCAAACATAAAAGCCGATTTTTGTGGCTTGAAGTTGGAAGACCGTTTTGTATTTGGTTTCGGTATGGACTACCAAGGCTATTGGCGCAATGCTCCCGGTATTTATGCGGTAAAAGGTTTATAAATGCCCCAGCGTTTCAAGAAACCAACTGAAATAATTTGGCGCAGCTATCGACGTGTTCCCGTAGCAAAACTTCCATATCAACAGCGCAAGTGGGTGCTAGATAGAGGTTCATTAACCAAACGACTTGTACATGCATCCAAGGGTGATTTTAAAGTCATAATTAGTCGTCAACATTGGGCAAAACCCAGCCTTGATGAAAGGCGTTTATTGCATTTGCCTTTGGGCCAGCGAGCATTAATTAGAGAAGTCTCACTTTTATGTGGGGGCATTGTTTGGGTGAAAGCGCGGAGTATTATTCCATTAAGAACATTAACCGGCACAGAGCGACAACTGGCGTATTTAGGGGAGCGTCCACTCGGCGCTTTTCTTTTTAAATCCAAGACAATGAAACGGGGGCCATTACAAATTGCCTCATTTCGCCATTCCGGTAATAACAATATCTCAGCTC
>JBFJZQ010000097.1:0-10662 GCA_041622015.1 Oleiphilaceae bacterium | reverse complement strand
GTAGAGATCAACGATGCCTTGGAGTTAGCAGAAAGAATTGATGTGTAACTGACTAAAGCTACACAGATAGTTTGCTACTTTTACTTAACCTGTTCAAGGTTGATTTTTAAGATTTTGAGCAGGATTAGGTGGATCAGTTATCGATTAAAGTTCGAAGAAATGTTTCATTGGCTCCATTTGCTGATGAAGTATTCTGATAACGTAAATTTCATTATTTCGTGGTCGGTAAAAAATAGCGTGCCGTTGGTGATCATGACGACGAACGCCCTCAGCTATTTCTGGGCACTCATATCCCATCAGCGGAGAGCTATACAGAAGATGGAAAGTGCTCTCTAAATTTTCAGTGTAAGTATCTGCTTGGGTTGCGCCAAAATTAAGCAAGGTATATTCATAGATAGCTGTGAAATCTTCCACGGCAAGATTAGAGAGCTTATACATTGTGCTTCTGTTTTACCTGATTAGCAATGTCACGCAGAGACAGATTACTTTCACCACTACGCTCACCGGCTTCAATAGCATTTCTCAATGCGGTTACCTGGCTTTCTTGGCGTTCTAGTAATCTCAATGCTGAACGCACAACTTCACTGGTTGATCCGTATCGACCCGATTCAATGAGTTTGCCAACGAAATCGTCTAATTGAGAACCGATTGTCACGCTTGTCGTTCTAGGCATAAAACACCTCTGCATATAGTGTTAATTAATAACACAAGTGTAGCATTCATGATATTGGGCTTCAATACTTCTCAAATAAGGTTGATGTTGATTGGAAAACGAAAGCATTTTTACTGACCCTGTTCACATTCTGTTACAAAGCACTTGTATCGATTGGATTGTTAACAGACAATTAATAAAAGTACATACAAGGAAGATTTCATCGCCAAAGGACTCTGGTCAATTCTCAGTGTTTCCTCAGATTTAATCTTCTTTTTATTGTTAGGCTATTTTAGCCATAGGCGCAGAGTTCAAGGTGATCTTCTGCAAAATTGTGAGTCTGATTCAGGCTTGTTTCAGTCACAGTATTTAATAAGGCTTTAGGGACTTTCTGATGAGTGGACATTCAAGCCGTTTGCGGTTGAATGCCTATGTCTTAAATGCGGACTCATAGGCACAAGAGCAAAAAAGTCTGATCAGATTTCTTTAGAAGGTCAGCTTTCGGCATGCTCGTGCCATAACTTGCCGTTGAAGGTTCAAATTTGTTTGGCCTGATTCTTTATATTCAGATGACTTGCTTTAACTTGGCTCAAGAGCAAAAGCGATGTATGTTTTGCATATTTAACTCCATGTAAGCGAGCATTTACTGTAGAGAGTAAAGTCTTACCATTCAGCGTGTTCTAGTTACTATCTATCAGTAGTAACGAGTTTTTGCTATCAAGTTTTTCGCGCGTCGATATGTTTTGGACACCACCTTGTTTTGACCACTATCGGCGACTAAATGACCACTACCGGCTATGAAATAAATAATCTGCGCCCCGTTATGCTATTGACTCTTCACCCTATGTCATTGCGATTTTTTAATGCATAAAGCGCGTTTCTTGCGCATGATCACCTTTAGTCCCATAAAGGAATGTTTTGGCTCATGCAAATAATAATGAATGACTCACTTAATAAAAGCAGCTAACAAGGGCTGACATAGAGGTAGGTAATGGCTCGCGGGTTAATCCTGATCGGGGTATTGCTCTTGATCATCGGCGTAGTACTGCATTATGCACCAAGCTTGCTATATTGGTTTGGAAATTTTCCTAGCGATGTGAAATTCGAACCGGATGAGCAATAATATACATTCCAATCACATCAGCATTACTCATGAGTTGCGTGTTCTCAGCAATCATCTATTTCTATAGAATCTATTCTAAGAATCAAAGCAAGTTGTTTCCTGAGGCTTGCCTAAACCAACCTTTATACTTGATTGTTTTTAACTGACACCGATTGATAAATCTAAATGCCCTAGAATCTAAGTTGAGTATGATTTCTTTTAATAAGGTTAATGGGGAGGTTGAAAATATGAAGCATTTACTAATATTGCTCATGAGTGTCTGGCTGCTTATTGGGTGTGCAAGTCGAGACAACCCTAATGAACAATCAGGCACAGTGGTCGGAGGTGCGCTAGGCGGCTTGCTAGGCAGTCAGGTTGGACAAGGTCGAGGTCGAACAGCGGCCACCATTATTGGCGCAATTATAGGCGCATCAATAGGTAGTTCAATTGGGCGAACAATGGATGACACTGATCGATGGAAGGTCGCTCACTCTCTTGAAACGGCCAAAACCGGTATCACCAGTGCCTGGACAAACCCAGACACCCAAGCAAGCTACTCGGTCACCCCAACACGAACATATAAGGATTATTCAGAAGGGCCATGCAGGGAGTATACCTTGAAGGCTTCTATTGGAGGAAAACTAGAGCAAGTTTATGGCACGGCTTGCAGGCGCGATGATGGTGATTGGGAAATAGTAAAATAAAGCGCCAAAGGCTCGCCTATGACTAAGGGTGCCTGAGTAAAAATCATGCAGGGATGTAAGCTAAATGATCTTAAAGAATAAACCATCATTAACACGCTTCATGAGCGGTACTCAATGGGTATGCCCTTGGCAACCGGCATCATTAGGTTTGAACTCTGCTAAGACTCGACTCACACTCTCTGGGGTGACGCCCAACATCTCGGCCATTTCATGGACGGTCAATAACTCAACTCGAGTAGAAGATTCCCCAAACTCAATTTTCGAGAGAAAATCAACCAAACGCGCAACACGAGGTTTGATTCCGCATGTTGTGAAATCCGCTATCCAACGGTCGGCTTTTGCAAGATCTAGATACCCTTGCTTCAGCAATTTAAAATACTGATCCGTATTATCTCGCTCAAGAATATGGATATTATTTAGGGATATATAAATCACTTATACGACGTCCACAGCGACGGCATGATGCTCATATGAATGCCCGACCAAATCTTCTAAACCCAACCAATGGTTTCGGCAATGCAATCTAATAATGCGTGCTGTCCCATTTGGCAAGTATCTGAGAAGTTTAACAATGCCATTTAAGATAATGTATACCGTGTCAGCCTGGTCACGGTAATGGTATCCTTTGCAGAAAACTGTTTCTTTTTTATACCTTTAAATGCACCTTGAGAATCAATATTCCTGTTGTTTTGAATGAGAATATAGTCACTAGCGCGACTCATACAGCAGTCTCTGGCTTCATTATTTTCACCTTTCACTGAGGACATATGCAATCTCCTGAATATTCTGACAATTTTCTATGCTGCAATAAGACCGCATTACCCACCTATACCAGCGTAGATTTTAACAATAAAGTATTGGCTTAAAATGACGCCAATCAATAATCCACCTGAAATACCATTAACCAAGATTGCATGTTGAAAATAACTTTTCTGTTAAAGAATTTAGTCGTGGGAAATACACTTTTTTCATTAAGAAGAAATTATCACCAATTCATCCGGCAGTAGGTGAGTTTGGTATCTTGCCAACATTATTTACTCGAAGATGAGCAACAGATATATCGAAGGTGCTGTTATCGATATTGACGAAAGAATAAATAGGGAGCAGCATTTACTATAAATTATGACTATCGATATCTTTTTAAGAAAAAGCCAACTCGTCCTCTATTGGTCTACTAATACAAAAAGGTACCGTTCCAACGCCAAATTATGCACTCTTTGTGCTTGATCAGGTTATCCTCAAGCCAAAAATGCCTAAACATAATTGCGGCCGTATTGGGGGGGAAGGAAGTGAACACAAGTAAAATTAAAAACCTTTTTTTAAAGGAAAAGGTGTTGCCTCTTAGCAGCGTTCTCCGCCATCTAACTTCGTACGGACTATTTGTGTTCTTCGTCTGTTGCCTTCTCGCACCTAATCTGAGTCACTCTAAAGACTTGAGTTTACAAAGTCTGAGCATGCGCGCACGCCTGTCAGAGAAAACCTTACTTGGAGAAGAGGCGCCTGAGAATTTTAAGGAATACGATGTGTCGGCGAATTTCGAGTTACCCTGGAAGAGCTACTCTTCTTCTGGCTGGGGTCTGGGCTCACGAATGATGTTGAGCACCGGGATTTTACAGGGAACGGGTAAAAGTGCTCTCGTATTTTCTCTTATACCTGAGTTGACACTAGGGAGTGAAGATGGGCGATTTACCCTAGATATGGGAGCAGGTGGAGCACTCTTCAGCAGGCATCGCTTTGGGACGCAGGATTTTGGAGGGCCTTTTCAGTTTGCTCTGACCTTGGGCATTGGTGTTCTTGTTTATAAAAAGCTGGGGATAGGCTATCGGTTTCTGCACTATTCCGATGCCGCCGTTAATGGCGTTGACACAACCGGGGCAGATTTCCACATGATTGAGATCAGCTATAAACTTTAATCATTATCGATTCACCTTTCTAAAATACTAATAGCAACGGTTCATATATGGGCTCCACCAGTTTTACAAGGGAATTTTCGATTTATTTAGTTGGTAAAATTGCGTGGGTATATTCGGCTTCTTATTGAGATAGCTAATCTCTAGCCTTCGATGTGTTCGTACCCACTGTCCTTTTCGCTTTCATAGCTTTTTACAGCTTCGAACCTTTAAAGGTTTTCAATGGATTGGTGTGACCAAGTATTATTGCAATTACGTTTCATCCCCTCTGATATAGCCTCGTTCGCGACTTTAAATTGCACAATACCGCTTTCCGGCAGAATGGCCTTACTTTCGGTCTCTGAGGTGACTGATTCATTCGATAAAATGACATTTTCTTTTATGTCGATTAATGAATACTCTACTTTGGCGAAAATCTTAATTGTTTGGGTATCCAAGAAAAAATAGGGAATGCCAAAACCCAACACCGTTGGGATGGTCCAACCATGATGATACCGATAGACATTAGAAAAGGAGTTAAGTACGAGCACATATTTTGCTCTCTGACGAGCGCCCATCAACCGTGGCGTTGGCAAATTGGGCAGCGAAGAAACCGCAATGCTTTCAGTTTCTGTAATGGCGGAATCTTTTTTTTGAATCGCTTCCTTTAACTCATCTAAAAATTGAGTGTCGATTCCGGAAAGATTATTAATTATGAGCAGCTTGCCTTTTTCAGGAATCAAAGTTCTGTTATTGGTCGAAAGCGTATGCACTTGCTCGACTTTTCCAGAAAGCAGGGCCTCCAATTTTTTCTAGCTCAGGATCGTTCTTTTCTTCTCTACCTGACGGAAACAAGGTAGAGGTAATGGTCTCTTTTTCAGGATAAAATTTGGATTCTAGAGCGCCACACGCGACAAGCAATACAAACAATAAGAAACAATAAGAAACAAACTACTCTGGATATTTTCATCATCTGACTCCTCAGTTTTGACGATTTCACACATTCCCTTAGGAACCAAAGTAAGTGCGAGAGGATTTAAGAACAGTCGACGGAATTTAGTCTACACCGGATCAAACTCAAGCACTATATAGCTTTTATCCTTCCTATACTTTTGCAAAAGTTCGGAAGTCACTCAGGGGAAACCTACCAGATAAACTTCCTGCAATTGCCATATGAAGCCAGACAATAATGCTCGACAGATTGTATGTCGGCAATGTACTTCTACCGCAGAGTTCATCTGTACTAGCTCATCACTTACACATGCAAAGTCTGCGAGGACCACCGTTTTCATCAGTTCCTGCTATTGCTGTCTCAGCATCGACGATTTGGTTTAGACAGCAATACCTTCGCCCGCTTTGAGTCTAGAAGGGTGTTCTGGTTATCCACTATGCTGATGAGGCCAGCATCTTCCGAGTTTATTGGGAGCGATAACTAAATTTCACCCAGATTGAAAATTATCAATGATCGCGCCGTAGCTAATAATTATCTAGACTGTTTTTGCTTGTTGATTCTATTGGCTATTGGCTAGCAAGATTCTGGCACCGCGGTGAGAATTTGGATACCGATGATTTGAGAATCATCCAATAAATCAACGCAAGCAAGCTACGTTTATCTAGTCAATTAAGGACATTCAAAATGAAAATAAAAGACGTGATGACCAAAAATGTTAAATTTATTTCCCCTACGACAAACTTGGTTGAAGCCGCCAAGAAAATGTAAAAAAATTTGACTGCGGATTTTTGCCGATCAACCAGGTCAATGGTGATCTGTTCCGTGGCAACAGCGATGTGGAGATAGAGCTGTGGAGCGAATGCGCAAGACTCATAGCCCAAGCAATCATCTACGTCAACTCCAAGGTTCTAAGCAATCTGTTGCAAAGCTTTGAACGTCAAGGCAAAGCCAATCTGGCGTAAAACATCAAACGAGCTTCACCGCTAGTCTGGAAAAGCATCAATCTGAAGAGAAAATACTTGTTCGGTCTGACGGGTGAAACACCAGATATTGAGTATCTAATAGCACCGAATGAGGGATATGTACCGTTTGATAAAAAGTAATATGCCTATATGGGCTAAAAATGTCTGGGCCTACAGAGCGAATTGCAATCTATGGCGGGAAAATCCCCAGAACCCTGTGTTCGTGTGTATAAAATTTTGATTCAAAATCAGGACTATATTCAGGTCATTGTTATCCTTTATATAGGTGAATTACTTAGAGCAAAACCCTACTTTTCCCTATAACTTCTTAATTTAAAATATCCTAATCTGACCATCACTTTAAAATTTGATGGAATCTGTTTCTAGATGTCGATGCTCGATATCTTAAAAGCTTAGTGTCAGGTTAAAGATCATCTAGTTTTCATAGTAAGGTTTGCGCGAGTTAATCTGGCTTCCAGATAGCAAATAAGAATTGTTATGAATGATTAAATGGATATAAAACATCGTTGAGCTTGCCTGAAAAACTAATGCCGTAGCCGTTTGAACAAGCTTTTAAGTTGATTGAGCAGAATATGCTAGGACGGCAAAAGATTATTTAATGGGAGAGCATTCACCTGAAGGAGGGACGCATGATCAAGATAAAAAAAGGAAACAAACCAAGGCACGCAGCTCAAAAAATCGCTACTAATAAGGTAAGTAAAATAGGTGAGAGTTTACATGCCTGCAATAGCGGTATGATCGCTGAAGCAGTCTATTATAAAGCAGAAAAACGTGGTTTTGTGCTTGGCTATGAAGCGCAGGATTGGCTAGAGGCAGAGGAAGAATTGCAGAGTAGCAATAAAGGATATTTATCGCAAGACCTTGGTTGACAAAGCTAAAAATATCAATGTGTACAAGAAGATCATAATGCGCAACTTTTTTTAGCCTAGGAATATGGGTGCACGCAGTTGTTCGCAATGCATGTGATCCGCCTCTTCTCACTTGATTTAAGTTTTTTAAGAGGTCTCAATTTAGGCAATTCTCTGCTAACTAAACATCCTAACCCTTGGTTAGGGTGTTTTCTTGTGAATTGAATATAACCCTGAAAGTTTAGATAAGTAAGTAGGCACCACACGGATATACTAAACGCGACTATTTCATTGAAGTCTAAGGTTTTTTAGAAGTGTCATTATTTGATTCTGCACTCAGTATTTGAACATGAGCCAATAGCTACGAATTTCGAGCTTGCTTAGGCATCATAATTAAAAAAGCGTCGATCTGATGTTTCGACGTATGGCTTGCCTCGAGCCATTGATAGTTATCAAGATCTGTCATCAATTTCAGGAGATGGAATATGCTAAGAACAACAAGTAAGGACAAGCGATTAAAAGACAGAGAGGCAATAACACCCATATCTCAACAAGTCAGGATTGATGAGCGTGCCGGAAACCTTATCGGTGGGTTAATGCCCCAAGGTTATTATAAGTGCAGACGATTTTTTGCCAAAGATGTCATTTATCGTGAAGGTGACTGTGTTGATATGGTTTATGTGATTCGTAGTGGTATGGTTAAGTTACTTAGTTACCTGCCGAATGGCCGGGCACGTATTGTCAGACTGCATGCAGATGATCACTGGATCGGCTTGGAGGGTTTAATGGGCTTGTCTTATGAGCATACGGCCATTGCTATTGGTGATGTTGATGCATTTCGTATTCCGATGAGCCGAATGCATAGTCTTGAACTGGATAATCCTAAAGTTTTCTCTCAGATTTTGCGAAATGGTTATGGGCATCTAGTGCAGGCAGATATGTGGATTGCGAACTTTTCCACGGGTGGTATCAAGCCTCGCGTCGCGCGTCTGGTCGACTTCCTCTCAAAACTGGAATACGGTGAAACATCCGCTGTTGTCGAGTTATTAACAGTACATGAAATGGCAGATATCCTGGGGGTAACACCGGAAAGTGTGAGCCGTATTCTCGCGATGTTTAAGCGTTCCGATATTTTGTTTAAGCAGGGAAATGTTGCCGAGGAGATATATCAGATCAATGCACATAAATTACAGGTAGAGGCCTGCCAATAAGAGTTAGCTAAGCAGTAAATGAAGTCATTGCTGGCTGTTTACGCCTATTGTTGACATGAGCAGCGTTTGGAATAACAAGCGAGCGATGAACAATCTATGTATGAATACGGCTGGTTGCATGAACAGGCCTTCCGTTATGCCTCCTGGGCCAGACGCGGACTATAAGAGTCAGAATATCTTGAATATTGACTTAGAGAAATGTGGGTTGGAATGACGATGAAAATAACAACAACCCAACACTAAAGACGTCCTCTGGCTGAAGCCGGATGGCCAAGTCATAAGTTGGAGTGACAGAGAGACTTATAGGGCTCAATCGCTAGCGATGTTAATTAGCGGAGAGGCAGAAAGATACCATTTAGCAGAGCGAGGCGAAAGAGAGCCAGATGACACTTTCATGTTGATACTTAATGCTACCGATGATGTCGTTGAGTATGTCTTGACAGAATCTCAGATGCTTTCCCTGCCAATCATGTTGATCGATACCTCTCGAGATACCGTGATTAATTGTACGGAGCAACCCGCAGTTAGTTCGTGCCGAGCAGCACCACATTCATTTGTGTTGATCCAGTATTCGAGTGTTGTTTAATAGTGGTGGGTTTGGCATTCGTAATTATGGTCGGATGTTCGAGCGGCGTGTCGTGTTCACTCTCGGGGTCACTTACGATACCCCGCGAGAAAAGCTCAGGCGCATCCCGGAAATCACCCGCTTGGCCGTCGAAGCCGTGAACAGTACCCGCTTCGATCGTGCACATTTTATGAAATATGGCGACTACGCGCTAAGCTTTGAGAGTGTCTACTATGTATTGTCGCCTGATTACAACATCTACATGGATATCCAGCAGTCAATTTACTTCGCGATTCATGAAAGCTTTGAGCATGAGGCGATCAGATTTGCCTATCCGACCCAGAGCTTGTTTGTCCAGCAACGCTAGGAGGACTAGTTCTAAGAAATAGCTGTGACTCAACCAGTAATAATACCTTCGCTTAAGTAAGGAAACCTCAAATGTTAAGAGGCTTCCTTACTTAAGCGGGTTCCTCTGCTCGTTTAAATAGAGCGATGCTATGGTTAAAGTTTCGCTCGACAAACTGCCAGTTGACTAAATTCCAAAAGGCCTGCACATAGGCCGGTCGTGCATTTAGGTAATCAATGTAGTAGGCATGTTCCCAGATATCACAAGTCAATAGAGGTTGTTTACCCTCGGTCATTGGGTTTTCGGCATTACTGGTGTTGACAATTTCTAGCTCACCTTGGGTATCAAGGACTAGCCAAGTCCATCCAGAGCCAAAGTTTGAGCAGGCCATATAGGTGAATAGCTTATTGAAACTCTTAAAACTGCCAAAGGATTCATCAATCACTTTGGCTATTTTGCCTCTTGGCACGATTTCACTTTTAGGTGTCAGGCAGTTCCAGTAAAAATTGTGGTTCCAGACTTGGGCGGCATTGTTAAATATATTCCCCGTCGCCAGCTTGATAATTGCTTCAAGCGGAGCCGCTTCAAATTCGGTTCCCAAGATCAATTTGTTTAGTTTTTCAACGTAGGCAGCATGGTGTTTACCATGGTGATACTCAAGGGTCTCTTCTGATAGATAGGGTTCGAGCGCATTTTTTGGGTAGGGAAGGTATGGCAGTTTGTTAAAGGTCATAGTGAGTTACCTTATCTAATATGTTGATGTTTTAATTGTGCTTATGCGTAAACATACAATCTTGACTTATTGTTTTTTTCTTTCTTTCATCCTTTTATGAGCTCTTCAGTGCATGTGCTCAATTAATATTTTCAGTTTCACAAAATGCTGCCCTTATTGCATTGAGAAATATCAATGATGTTATTTTGTAAATAAATCATATTGATACTGCAAATGGGCATTGGCTTATTTTGTTAATCAGGAGGTATTGGATATTGTTGGGGTCTTGTCGAGATAGAAACGACACCTTAAAAATTACTCAATCTACAATCAATTTAAGGATATTAATTATGAGTATGAAAGAAGCATACGAGCAGAAACTACAGGCACAATTAGATGAATTTAGTGCTGAAATTAAAAAGCTTAAGGCACAGGCGGAAAAAGCCGAAGGTAAAACTAAAACTGAATACAATATGCAAATTAAGGAATTAAATTCAAGAAAGAAGGAAGCCAAGGAAAAGCTGGTTGAACTTAAAGCGGCTGGCGATGATGCTTGGGAGGGTCTAAAGGCTGGTATTGAAAATGCTTGGGATTCATTGAGTCATGCCTTGAGTTCGGCAACTGCCCGGTTTAAATAACAGCACCTAGTTTATGTTAGAAGCTACTCTGTATTTTAGTCTGAATTTGAGGCGAAGCTC
>JBFJZQ010000096.1:0-10758 GCA_041622015.1 Oleiphilaceae bacterium | reverse complement strand
ATGTTCCCTACAGATATTAAAACCCCTACACCTAGACGCTTCAACCCAGACTTTCCAGGCAGTAGACCAGCGGTACAAGCACTTTATCAAGTCGGGCTTGCTCATTACCGAGAAAAGTTCATGGTAACACTAGATATCGAACTCACTGAAGATAATGTCTTCAGAGACTTTGAGGGCAGCTCTCGGTTCCTTTCAATGGGAGGAGAGTATTATTGGCGTGATGACTTCCATTTGAGAGGCGGTCTACGCGTCAACACCTCTGTTACCGATCAAGGCGCAAAAGAAGCAACTACTCTGACCGGAGGCTTTATGTATCAACCATTCGGTTTCAGCATTGAAGCAGCAGCCATGATCAGTAAATATGAAGTCGGTGGAACAGTCGGTTTTGGACTTGCTTTCTAAGTAATAAACTCCGACCATAGTTACTTTCCGCTTTCCTTCACCAGGTATCCTAATGCAAGTATTTCTCGTCGGTGGCGCAGTAAGAGACCAACTGTTAAACCTGAGCTTTAAAGATAGAGACTGGGTTGTTGTTGGCGGTACAACTAAGGACATGCTTTCAAAAGGCTATATTCAAGTAGGTCAGGATTTCCCGGTATTTCTTCATCCGACAACCCAAGAAGAATATGCACTCGCTAGAACGGAAAGAAAGCAAGGCAAGGGTTATACCGGTTTCGTTTGCAATAGTTCTAATTCAGTCACCCTCGAAGAAGACTTAATCCGTCGTGACTTAACCATTAATGCGATGGCACAAGCGGATGACGGCACAGTAATTGACCCATACGGCGGCCAGAAGGACCTAGAAAACAAGATTCTAAGACACGTTTCCCCGGCCTTTACGGAAGACCCTTTACGAGTATTACGCGTTGCCCGCTTTGCGGCTCGATTTCAGCATCTTGGCTTTTGTATTGCCGATGAAACCTTAGCATTGATGCAAGAAATTACCGAAGCAGGTGAACTAGATCATCTGGTAGCTTAAAGAGTTTGCAAAGAAACGACCCGTGCCCTGAACGAAGAGTCTCCTCAAACTTTTTTTGAAGTACTCAGAAATGTCGGCGCATTGAAAGTATTATTCCCCGAAATCGATGCACTTTTTGGCGTTCCTCAACCCGAAAAATATCACCCCGAAATAGATTGCGGCGTTCATACCTTAATGGTACTAGAGCAGGCAGCCAAGCTAAGTAAAAATACCGCTATTCGGTTTGCATCCTTGACACATGATTTGGGTAAAGCCTTATCTGACCCCGCGAATCTTCCTCATCACTACGGTCACGAAAAAGCCGGTCTCAAGCAGATAAAAGCATTATGTAATCGCTTTCGTTTTCCAAATAACTTCAAAGAACTCGCTTTATTAGTAAGCGAATATCACACCCATATTCACAAAGCATTAGAACTTAAACCACAAACAACCCTAAACGTATTAAAACAATGCGATGCCTTTAGAAGACCTGAGCGCTTTGAAGCAATTCTAGAGTGCGCGAAAGCAGATTCGCGAGGCAGAACGGGGTATGAAATGATTCACTACCCACAAGCCGATTACTTTAGTGAGCTTCTAAAAAACACCCAGGCGATTGACGTTAAACAGCTAGTGAAGCAAGGCTTTAAAGGCAAAGAACTAGGAGAAAAAATTGATTTAGAAAGACTAGACGCAATTAAAAATACACCAAAGCCCAGCTTAACTTAAAACGAAAAGACTAGCCCAACAACGAAGCTAAATTCCACCGACAAAACCTAATTGGCGCCATGCTTCGAAGCTAACAACAGCCACAGCATTGGATAAATTCATACTTCTACTGGAAGGCAGCATGGGAATACGCAAACGATTTTCTAAAGCAAAAGCCCCTAAAACCTCATCAGGCAAACCTGCTGTTTCCGAGCCAAAAAGTAATACGTCGCCTTCTTGATAGCGTATTTGATCATGCGCTCGACTACCTTTAGTCGTGCACGCAAACACCCTGGCCTCGCCAATTGCTGCTCTAAAAGAGTCATAGTCTTTATGCCTATGCACTCTATTTAAATCAGCATAATCCAAACCTGCCCGGCGGAGTTTTTTTTCCTCCAAGTCAAAACCTAAGGGCTCTATCAAGTGTAAACAACAACCATTGTTCGCGATCAGGCGAATAATATTCCCTGTATTCGGCGCAATACGTGGTTCAAAAAGTGCGATCTGGAACATATATTTAGACTAAGAAAGTTTGATTATTGGACGATCGTTTATGAGGCTTATATATCTTCAAAAAAACAAGGGAAAGCGACTAACGACAATTAACAAGGGCCATTGTCGTTAGTCATCATTATTAATGTGCTGTTGAGTCAGCTGCAGCAGCAGCTTCTTGTTGTTTCTGCTTAACAGCTTGCGCGAAAATCGCATCAAAATTAACAGGCGCCAACATCATCGCAGGGAAACTGCCTTTCACAACCACTGTATCAATCGTTTCACGCAAATAGGGGAAGAGCAGGTTCGGACAAAATGCACTTAGCGCTTGCGCCAAATGACCACCCTCAATGCCTTGCACCACAAAAATACCTGCCTGCTGAACCTCGACGATATAAGCCGTCATGCCTTCAACAGTCACCGTTAAGGTCACTGAAACGACAACTTCATAGTGGTTATCACCAAGCTTTGCATTCTTGGTGTTTAGATCCATTTTAACGTCTGGTTTCCACTGTTTCTGAAATATAGCGGGTGAGTTTGGTGACTCAAAAGAAATATCTTTAACGTATATGCGCTGCAGTGCAAAGTTTGCTTGTGCTGGTTGAGCAGCCTCGTTTTGGTTTTCATTCTCAGACATGTGACATCCTAATTTGTTCTGTAAATTGTAAATGGAATCTTTAACTTAATTACCGATAAAAAGTTATACTAGGCCTTGAACTCAAAAAATGCGAGTGCATACCGCACTTTTTCACACATTACCCATTCAAACCCAAAATAGAGTCCAATTCTCCTGAGCGCTGCAGCGCCATAAGTTCATCACAGCCACCAACATGACGCTCGCCAATCCAAATTTGCGGCACCGTTCTACGGCCGGATTTCTGCATCATTTCTTGCCTCAATGCAGCATCCATATCGACATTAATTTCTTCAAAAGGAAGCGACTTTTGCTGAAACACAGCCTTTGCCCTAAAACAAAAGGGGCAATATTGAGACGAGTACATGACAATAGACGGGATAGCTTGGCTCATTATTTTTCCAAATAAACTACTTTTTTAACTATTTTTTTACTAAAGGCAGGTTAGATGTTTTCCACTCTGAAATTCCACCTGACATTCGACAGACATTCTCAAAACCTTCCGTTTGCAGTAACTTGCCTGCCATGCTCGAGTGTTGGCCCATTTTATCAACCAGTATTATCTGTTTGCCTTCAAACTTTTTTAACTCTGTGGAGCGTTCTTTCAAACTGTCAAAAGGAATATGTATGGAGCCTGCAATTCGGCCTTCTGAATATTCTTTCTTTTCGCGAATATCCACGATGACAGCTTCATCCTTATTCATCATCAAGGTTGCTATCTGAGGGCTAACAGCCTTTCCGGCACGAGACTGCTCTGAAAACCAGAGTGCTACCATTAGCGCAATAAATAATCCTGACAACTCAATATGATTACCAATAAACTCAAATAAACGATCCATTCTTTAATCTCATAGCTAACGCGAATATAAGGTGCGACATTATACACACGGCAAAAGAGCCACCACAACTAAAGCCAATTAACTCCAGCGTTTAATTTACAATTCTGACTTAGTTTACTTCCCAAAGTGTTTATTCATCAGACAAATTATTTATGAGACAAAGTCGCCTTCACTCTTAATTCACGTTAAAATCTTTGCCCCTACCTACCTTAAATAGATAGTAGAACAATTTTTTTCATACCAAATGAGGAAGTAACCCGGATGCGTAAACAAACGATGGCGTTGATTATTTTGGATGGCTGGGGCCACCGTGAAGAAATGGACTCAAATGCAATCAAGCATGCCAACACGCCTTTTTGGGATAAAATCTGGTCTGAACAGCCTCACACCCTGATAAAAACATCGGGAATGGCTGTTGGTCTGCCTGAAGGACAGATGGGTAACTCTGAAGTTGGCCATATGAATTTGGGCGCTGGCCGAATCGTTTACCAAAATTTCACTAGAATTGCGAAAGACATCGAAGAAGGCACATTTAATGACAACCCAGCCTTAGTCAGTGCTGTCGATAAAGCGATTGCTAACAACAAAGCCGTTCACATACTGGGCTTATTATCACCTGGTGGCGTACATAGCCATGAAGACCATATTGAAGCAATGATCCATCTGGCTGCAAAACGCGGTGCACAAGAAGTGTATGTCCATGCCTTTCTTGATGGTCGAGATACCCCGCCACGCAGTGCTGAAAACTCGCTTTTGAAAATCGATCAACAATTAAAGAAACTCAACGTTGGCAGAATCGCAACCATGATCGGTCGTTATTTTGCGATGGATCGTGACAACAGATGGGAGCGCGTTGAAAAAGCCTATAACTTATTAACCGCCAATAAAGCTGAACATACTTATTCTGACCCAGTCGAAGCCTTACACGCGGCTTATGCTCGAGAGGAAGATGATGAGTTTTTGGCAGCAAGCCTTATTCAATCTGACTCCGCTCATAATGCAAAAATCTCAGATGGCGACTCAGTTATCTTTATGAATTTCCGTGCTGACAGAGCGCGCGAAATAACACGCTGCTTTATCGAGCCTGGCTTTGATGATTTTCAGCGTCAACAAGCTCCTAAGCTTGCCGACTTTGTCATGCTTACAGAATATGCCGACGATATAAAAACCAGCTGTGCCTACCCACCGAGTACATTAGTGAACTCCATCGGTGAATACATGGCCAAGCTTAAAAAGACACAACTTCGTATTGCCGAAACCGAGAAATATGCCCACGTCACCTTCTTCTTCAGTGGTGGTAGAGAGTCACTATTTGAGGGTGAGACCCGAGAACTGATACCGTCTCCTGATGTCGCAACCTATGATCTAAAACCAGAAATGAGCGCACCTGAAGTCACAGATAAACTAGTCGAAGCCATTGAAAGCGGCGAATACGACTTAATTGTCTGCAACTATGCAAATGGCGATATGGTGGGCCATACGGGAAAATTTGATGCTGCTGTAAAAGCCGCAGAATGCCTTGACCAATGCTTAGAGCGTATTGCTGCAGCCATTCAATCATCTGGTAGCCAATGCCTGATTACGGCAGATCATGGGAACGCGGAACAAATGAGCAACCCTAGCTCTGGCCAAGCACATACTTCACATACCACTCTACCCGTCCCTTTGGTTTATATTGGCACTCAAGATATACAACTAAAAGGTGAAGGCAAGTTAAGTGATATTGCGCCATCCATGCTAGACCTGATGTCTCTAGAAATCCCAAAAGAAATGACCGGCCACTCTCTTATTCAACATTAACTTGAAAAATCACTTCAACTAAATGTAGCCTTTTAACTTACCTCAGGTTGATCTAAGATCAACCTGAGGTTTTAGCAAGCTACGACTCACAGGCTAATTTTCTTCTGATTATCATAAAAAGCCTCACTCATTTCTTTTCTGTTTAAAGTTGAAATAATGAAACAAGCCAGAATAAAGCATTTTTTCAATTTCTTAGCAAAGACAGCATCTTCTATCATGCTCCTTACATCGCTTATGATTTGCTTTCCAGGGCATATATTTGCAGAAGATACGCACACCAATATCTCTCAAGAAGAGTCAGAAAATAAGCTTGATAAATTAACAAAAGGCATAAAAAAAATAACCAACTGGCTGTTCAATGCCAATAGCGAAAAGTCTGGTTTAAATAAAGAGCTGGAGCAAAATGAACTCAAAATAAACCAGCTCAGTAAAAAGATCCGCGCCAGCAAACACCAAATCGCAAGCAACAAAGATGAGCTTGTTATGCTCAACAGCAAGCTTAAAGAATTCCAAGCGAGCCTTAAAACGCAGCGACGCTTTTTAGAAAAACAAATTCAAGTCGCCTACTTTCAAGAAGAACACTCAAAAATAAAACTACTTCTGAACACGGACAACCCTCAGGATATAGCAAGACAAATGCGCTATTTTGATTTTATAAAAGATGCCAGAAAGGAGAAGATCGAGGAAGTCCATTCAGTTTTAAAAAAAATACGAGACACAGAAAGCCATATTCAACAGAAAACAAAAAATCTCGAACGTCAAACAAAGCAATTTGAAGCCAGTCAATCTGAGCTAAGCCAAACATTAAAAAACAAACAAAAACTGCTCACTAAACTTGAAAGTAATATTAAAAATAATACTCAACGACTTGAAAAAATGCGAACCGATCAGGCCAGGCTTAAATCACTCTTAGACGAATTAGAAGCCTCTCTGATCAACCTTGACTTACCCAATGATTCTGCGCCATTTTCTAAACAAAAGTCTAAACTTCCTTGGCCAAGCCATGGTAAAGTGGTGGCCGAATTTGGCTCAAGCGTCGCAAATGGCAAATTAGCTCTAAATGGAATTCGCTTTGCTACAAAGGAAAATGACGCGGTAACCTCGATTTACTCTGGCCGTGTTATTTTTGCCAACTGGATCAGAGGTTTTGGTTTGCTCATTATTGTAGATCATGGCAGTCAATTTATGAGCCTTTATGGAAGTAATAAAAACCTCACTAAAGAAACCGGAGACTGGGTTCGTGCCGGAGAAACAATTGCCATTTCTTCAGAAAGCACAACAAGTCTTGAATCGGGGCTATACTTTGAAATCAGACATCAGGGTAAACCCTTAAACCCACGACAGTGGTTAAGATAATAAATTCTCGGGATAGTGTTAATGAAACTCAAGTCATCTTCTTTACTTTTCTTGCATTCACAGAAAGCCAACTACAAAAAGCTAGCTTGGAAGAGCTTAATGAGCACTCTGCTTGTGAGTTCAGTATTTCAGTCTACGCTTTCGTATGCAGATGAAAATACCTCAAACACTACTCCGATGATTACTTCTACTCCAGAAAAAACCGAACTTGAAGCACTACCATTAGATGATCTACGAAAATTTACCGACATATTTGGTAAAATCAAAAATGAATATGTTGAAGAAATAGATGATGCCACATTACTGAAATATGCCATCAGAGGCATGCTTTCAGGCTTGGACCCACATTCAGCATATTTGGAGCCTAGTGCGTTTTCTGACTTGCAAGAACACACCTCCGGCACATTTGGCGGTGTTGGCATTGAAGTCGGCATGGAAAATGGCTTCGTAAAAGTCATTGCACCGATAGATGACACTCCCGCACAGAAAGGTGGAATTCAAGCCGGTGATTTAATTATAAAACTAGATGAAACGCCAGTGAAAGGCATGAGCCTTGATCAAGCGGTTGACATCATGCGCGGAGAAGCTGGAACAGACATCACATTAACTGTCGTGAGAGTCGGCGAACGTGAACCTTTAGCCATTAAACTTACCCGTGCGATTATTCAGGTTACCAGCATAAAAACGCTGCCTATTGATAATAAATACGGCTATATACGCATCACGCAATTTCAAGCCCAAACAGGCACCGACTTTGCCAAAGGCTTAACAAAACTTAAAGAACAAACTGACGGACTCTCGGGCCTGATTATTGATCTACGCAACAATCCAGGCGGCGTGTTATTAGCAGCCGTTGATGTAGCAGACCAGTTAATTGACGACGGATTAATTGTTTATACAGAAGGTCGTTCCAAAGCAGCGCAAGTTGAATATAAAGCTCATAAAGGCGATGACGCTGAGGGTATTCCAATTATAGTCTTGATCGACGGTGGCTCAGCATCGGCTTCAGAGATTTTAGCCGGCGCTCTACAAGATCATAATCGTGCAGTAGTTATGGGAACTCAAAGCTTTGGCAAGGGTTCAGTGCAGAACGTCATGGCATTAGATTCTGAATATGGCCTAAAACTTACGACCGCAAGATACTTTACCCCAAGTGGGCGCTCTATTCAGGCTGAAGGCATTATGCCTGATATAGAAGTGAACAGGGCAAAACTGAGTGATGAAAAACTATCTAACAGCTTCAAAGAAGCTGATTTGGCCGGTCATTTAAGTAATGGAAATGGTAAGAAAGACAAGGATAAGAAAAAGCAAAAACGTGAACAAGAAGAAGACTCTGAATTAAGCCAGCAAAAACAAGTACTGGCCAAAGACTTTCAATTACAAGAAGCATTAAACCTTCTGAAAGCAATCGATATATTAAAAATAAAAGAATCCAAACATTTATCAGAAAGCAAAGTGAAAAGTGACGCAGAGAGTTCTACTAAACCGGAAAGCACATCACTATAAAATGTTTTTATCAGTTATATTGAACAATCAAGCAAGTTTCTTTAGAGCTCATATAGATCTTAAGCTGCTTGCTCTTACTCTACTAGCTGTTTGTTTTTCAAGCCAAGCTAAAGCAGACTTTAAGCAAATACCCACCATTGCTATTATTATTGACGATATGGGCCATAGCTATGATCAGGGTGTTGAACTGATCAATCTCCCCTTCCCTTTAACTTTATCCTTTCTACCAGAGCGCCCATTTACTAATCGACTCATAGAAATGGCTAACTTTCACAAAAAAGAAATCATGCTCCATGTACCTATGCAGAATAGCCTGGGTTACGCCCTGGGTTACGGTGGGCTAAAGAACAACATGGCCGAAGCAGCACTTAAACAAACGCTTATTAGTAACTTCCAAAAAGTAAACCATATGGTCGGCCTGAATAATCATATGGGAAGCGTGCTCACGACAGACTCGGTCGCCATGAAGTGGGTAATGGAAATAGTCGGGGAGTACCCGTTTTATTTTGTAGATAGTCGGACATCTGCGCAATCCGTTGCAGCCGAAACGGCATCGAAATTCAACATACCCAATTTAAGCAGAGATATTTTCCTAGACCATGTCCAAAATAGAGATTTTATTCAAGGTCAATTTCTTAAATTAATTGAACTCGCTAAAAAGAATGGCACCGCTATCGCGATAGGACACCCACACCCAGAAACAGTACAGTACTTGTCATGGGCATTATCGAAACTAGATGAAAAAGGCATTGCCATGGCTTCTGTTAGCGGGTTATGGCAAATTAGAAACCCTCAGCGTGATCTTCAAAAAGAACTAGCAAAACTGCCTTCTCAAAGAGCAAAACCACTCAGGATTGCTGAATATATTCATTAAAACCATCTTTTATTAAAAAGATAAGCTTGAATAAGAAAGGCATGAACTAAGCACACCTTTAACACTAAAAACTCTCAACTTCAAAACCAGTAAAAGCTTAATCGGTACGCATTTCAATGCCACAAGCCGACATATGCGCTTTCGCTTCTTGCACCGAATACTCCCCAAAATGAAAAATACTCGCCGCCAGCACCGCATCAGCTCCGCCTAAAGTCACTCCGTCGGCTAAATGCTGTAAGTTGCCCACACCACCTGAGGCAATCACAGGAATGGATATCGCATCGGTGATCGCCTTGGTAACACCAAGATCAAAACCATTCTTCATGCCATCTTGATCCATACTGGTCAGCAAAATTTCTCCGGCGCCGTAAGCCGCCATTTTCTTTGCCCATTCGACAGCATCTATACCCGTAGGTTTTCTACCACCATGAGTGAAAATTTCCCATCGACCCGGCTCACCGTCTTTACTGACTTTCTTAGCATCTATAGCCACGACAATGCATTGACTACCAAAACGCTCTGCGGCCTCTTGCACAAATTCAGGATTAAACACCGCTGCGGTATTGATAGCGACTTTGTCTGCACCGGCATTCAACATAATGCGAATATCCTCAACTTTACGAATACCGCCACCTACAGTAAGAGGTATGAACACCTGACTGGCCATTTTTTCAACAGTATGCACCATGGTATCTCTGCCTTCATGGCTGGCAGTGATATCCAAAAAAGTGATTTCATCAGCGCCCTGCTCGTCGTATTTTTTGGCAACTTCAACCGGGTCACCCGCGTCACGGATATCGACAAACTGAACACCTTTGACAACACGTCCATTATCCACATCAAGGCAAGGTATTATGCGCTTAGCTAAGCCCATTTAAGGCATCTCCAAAATAGTTTAATTCAAATTTTTCAACAAGACCGTGCTTGTCACAGGCTATTAAACCTTTCCCGACCAATGGGCAAAGTTTTTTAATAACTGTAAGCCAGAGTGTTGGCTTTTTTCAGGATGAAATTGCACAGCAAAGATATTATCGCGAGCAATGGCAGCAGCGATAGAATGCCCATACTGTGTTTGCCCAACAACGTAATCTTCGCCTAAAACTGGCGGTTCACCTGACTCAGCAGGCACATAAAAACTGTGCACAAAATAAAACCGTGCCTTATCTTCGATATTACTCCATAAAGGATGATCAAACTTTTGATTAACTTGATTCCAGCCCATGTGAGGGACTTTCAGGCGCTGACCATTTTCTTTCAGATCATCGCCAAAATATAAGACATTACCCGGGAATAAACCAATGCCATCCACACCATTATTTTCTTCACTACGTTGAAGCAAGGCCTGCATACCGACACAAATACCCAGAAAAGGCCGGTCAACTGAGACTTCCCTAACAAGTGAGTCAACCTTCAAGCGTTTCATTTCAGCCATGCAATCTCGCATCGCCCCCACACCGGGCAGCACCACTTTATCGGCACTTCTGATTTGTTCCGCATCAGAGGTCACGATCACATTTGCATCCGGTGCTACGTGCTCAAACGCTTTAGAAACGGAATGAAGGTTTCCCATACCATAATCAATAATGGCAATTGT
>JBFJZQ010000095.1:0-10795 GCA_041622015.1 Oleiphilaceae bacterium | reverse complement strand
TCCAAAATATCATTAATAATGACTAATAATGATTCTGCACTTTGTTTAGCGAGTATTAATTGTTGTTTTTGGATCTTATCCAGATTCGTTTCTTTCAATATATTGAGCATTCCCAAGACACCATTCATTGGTGTTCTTATTTCATGGCTCATACTGGCTAAAAAGTCAGACTTTAGTTGTGCGGATTCTTCTGCTTTTAGCTGAGCTTCTCGCATCAAGGTATTTGTTAGAACTTGCTCAGACACATCTTCCAATAAACCAATCACATGCCTTAGATATCCATGATTATCAAATAGGGGGCTAAGTGTCAGCTGGTTTTGAAATTCAGTACCATCTTTTTTGTAGTTGGTTAAAGTCACGCTTAAAGGTGTGGCATTCTTTAACGAGAAGTGGATTTCCCGGAGTTTATTTTCTTCAGAGAGAGGTCCTTGAAGAAACTTGCACTCTCTTCCTAGTACTTCTTCACTAGAATATCCAGTCAACTTTTCAAAGGCCTTATTGATATAGATGATGGGGAAGCCTCGAGGCGTTGCTTCAGAAATGATAATGGCAGTATTTGCTTCGTCTACCGCTTTATTCTTTATGGCTAATTCTTCTGTCACGGCTGTTTCTTGAGTGATGTTATTGCCAGAAAAAGTAAAACCGATGTGCTCTCCTGCGTCGCTTATATAACGACTTCTTTGCCATTTAAAGACAATCTGTTTATCCAAGTGAGGAAAATTTTCAGGGTAATACTTGCAGCCTTGTGCATCAGTAGAGTCTTGACGGGTAAAGTATGCTGAAGGCAATAATTTATAAATATCAGCGGGTAACTCTAGATTTAATTGATCCAAAAGGTTTTGCAAGCGGCGATTCATCAGAATTACCGTATTATCAAAATTTAAAACCAATAACACTTCATCTAAGGAATCAACCACGCCAGACAAAGTGTTTTTGGATAAAACGGTATCGTTTAAGTCTTTTAGCAGTGTTGTAAATTGTGTTTGTATCTCTACAAACTCATATATTGGCTGGTTATTTTCCTCTGTAACTTCTGAATCTGTTATTTGTTTTGCATCAAATGTTTCTGCAGTGTGGATCAGTTCTTTTTGGAGACCTTGAACGGCTTTTGACGCTTCTTTTGACGCTATTCGTACGCTGGCAATGTTTATTAAAATCACGGCAATTAGACCGATCAATATAAAAATAACTAATGGTAATAAATCTTTATAACTTAACCATAGTGGTTCGACAGAATAAACTTGCCAATTTAATAATGATTGATCGAGCGTATAGAGGCCATTAAAACTATATTGGGAGATGTCTGACTGAATGGCATATTTTTGGGGTTTGGTGCTAAAGATAATTTGTTTATTCCTATCTACCAAAATGATGTCATTCGATGCACTGCTAAGCGAGCCAATTAAGACCGAAATATCATCTATATAGGTAATTATTGCGGCTTCTGGTTGGTCGCTGTATAGAACGGGTTCCCCAATAAATAGAGCGCCTTGGTCAAATTTTAAAAAACGTTTTCCATCCTTCAGGACAAGTTCTTTCCATTCAGGAAACTTCTGAGATTTATCAGTTAATGTTTTATCGTTACTGATAATTACCTTGCCTTTAAAATCTGTAAAACCAATGGAAATGGGATTCACGGATAGTTTTATCGATTCAAAAAAAACAGGTAATGAGCGTTCTTGGAAATCAAAGTCGATCAGGCTATTGATGATTAAATTATTTTGCGCAAGGTTTGACACTTCCCTTTGTATATTGCTTAAACGCTGGCTTAAATGCTCTTCAAAATTCTTGAGGTACTGTTGGTGATGTGAATGCGTCTGAAGTGTCGAAAAATATACCAGACCAACAACTAACAGCACGGCGATGAGAGAAATAGAAAACAGAGCCTTAGATAAGGTTTTGCTTCGAATTAATGTTTCAAGTCTTTGAGGCGTTTGTCGGTTCAATTTTGTGCTCGATTATGCTGTATCATTATGTTTAAAAGCTTATGGTATTGGAGTAAGCTGGCCATTTTTATCGAATCTACTCATCATATAATCTTCTGCTAATAATGCGTCGTGCTTGTCTTTGGTGAATGCGGGTTGATAAAGTTTTACCAAGCCTTTGTAGCTGGTAATGTTTTCTAAGGCATCTCGAATATTTTCTCTGTTGATGGTATTTGCTTGTTTTATAGCAAGAGCCAGTAATTGGATAAGGTCATAGGCATGCGCAACGCCAGAAGCGCCTTGAATGTTTTTGGTGTTGATATTTTGATCAAACAAACTTTGATATCTGGAAAGCACAAAATTGTTCTTTGCGGGATCAAAAGGAGATTCAAAGCTATAAGTTTGTAAAACTGCAATGGTTAATTTGTTGAGTGTGTCGATGCCAACCAGTTCAACAAACTCACCGCTAGAAATTCCCCAATGCGAAATAATTGGGAAGTCAGGCGGATAATTTTGGGAAATAAAACTTTTAGTTATTTCTGCTCCTTCTGGAGCATTCGCGACCAGTATAATGCCTTCAATATTTAATTTCTTTAGAGCCGTCAGTTCATCATCAAAGCTTTTTTGTCCCCAGTTGAACCACTGAGTCTCAAGAATTTCTAAGCCAGAAATCGATGCATACTCTTTAATCGACTTTTCATTCGAACGTCCCCATCCAGTGCGCTCTAGCAGTAAACCTATTTTCGATAAGCCTAGCTTTTTTGCGTGCTCTATAAATACTTTGCCTGCTTCTTTATCTCTAACAGACACACGAAATACATAATTTGGATTAAAACCATTATCTACGATATTTGTTCCGGCCGCCCAAGGGTCCAGAAAGATCAATTTATGCTGGTGAATAGCAGGGAGTTCTTTTAAAACAACGGGGGTATGAACGCCGCCCAAAATGGCAACTAAATTTTCTTGCTTTGCAAACTCGTTGATATTTGTAATACCGCGAGCTGGGTTTCCTCTATGGTCTTTAACTATCAAAGCTAATTTGTAGCCCAATACACCGCCGGCTTGGTTTATTTCATCAATAGCGATCTCTGCGCCCCTTTTGATAGCCGTCCCTCCAGCTTGAGCGACGGCTGACATGTCAGCGTCTAAACCTATATAGAGAGTCTTTGTATCCGCGAAACACTGGATGCTAATAAACATCCAAAGCGCACAGATTTTCATTAATTTCATATATTAGGGCCATATGTTTAATCGTTTACATTAGTTTAGATCAAAACAGTAATTTTTCATGATACTTATGGATTGTTTAAATACTGAGCGGGGAGAGCTTATTTGAGGTAAAAAAAGGTTGAGCATTTAAGTACATAAATAATGTAATAGCTTAAATAAAGCGCACCAACTTAGTGCGATTAAGTTGTGTTGATGCTCATAAAGGTTATTTTAACTTGCATTAAAAATAGTGTAATTTGAAGTTATTCTTTACTTAAGTTCATGTTTAATATGTATATTATATATCTGGCACACCATATGCATTTTAACAGGTTAAATATTTATAATTCCAACTTGAGAGTATGTTTATGTCTTATTTAGAGCCCAGTGAATTTGCAACCAAAATGGTTGACGCCGGTGAACAAAAGATTTTTATGTCCACCAAAGATACAGTGGTACGCGCATTTATGGCGGGTGCAATTTTAGGTTTAGCGGCATTTTTTGCCATTACCGTTATAGTGAGCACCGGTAGCCTTTTAGTTGGCTCGCTTTTGTTCCCCGTCGGTTTTATCATGCTTTATTTAATGAAGTTTGACTTGTTAACAGGTGTATTTACCTTAGTACCCTTAGCTATTTTAGATAAACGGACGGGCTGTACGGTACCTCAGATGCTTAGAAACTGGGGTTTGGTTTTTATCGGTAACTTTGCTGGTGCATTAACGACAGCTTTCTTTGCTTCTTTTATTTTGACCTACGGTTATAACACTGATGGCGGTGCATTAGCTGCTAAAGTAAGTTCAATCGGTGAGTCTAGAACGCTTGGCTACCAAGCACACGGTGCTGATGGTTGGTTCACAATTTTTATTCGTGGCATGCTGTGTAACTGGATGGTTTCTATGGGTGTAGTAGGTGCGATGATTTCTACCAATGCAACGAGTAAAATTATCGCCATGTGGATGCCGGTTATGCTGTTCTTTTTCATGGGCTTTGAACACTCAATTGTAAACATGTTCTTATTCCCATTCTCTATGATCATGGGTGGTGAATTCGGTGTCTATGAGTACTTCATGTGGAATGAAATTCCAACGGCACTAGGTAACCTGGTCGGTGGTTTCTTACTAGTAGGTCTACCATTATACTGGACGCATGTTAGAACAAATCCTGAGCGTAAACTTGCTAAATCAACTGCGACCAAAATAGCTTAATTGTTCGCTTAGCTTAAATAGAGAAATCCTCGCCCTACAGGCGGGGATTTTTTATTTGTTTGTAGTTTTTAACATTAACACCTAAAGGCTCTTAATGATGAAAAAAACACTTGATGTCGCAGTTGGTCAATACTCGAGTGCGGGCATAAAACAGATCAATCAAGACTATCATGGTGTTTGCATCCCAAATGAGCCACAACTTAGTGCTAAAGGTATTGTTTTGGCTCTTGCGGATGGCATTAGCAGTAGCAAAGTCAGTCAAATTGCCAGCGCAACCGCGATTAAAGGTTTTATTCAGGATTATTACAGTACTTCTGATGCATGGTCGGTCAAGACCTCAGCTCAGCGGGTATTAAAAGCAACCAATTCATGGCTGTATGCCCAGACTCAAAATAGTCCACATCGATTTAATAAAGATAAAGGTTATATCTGTACTTTTAGTGCGATCATTTTCAAATCGAATACGGCGCATTTATTCCATAGTGGCGATTCACGTATTTATCGCGTCATGGATAATAATCTAGAGCAACTTACGATAGATCATCGGCATGTTGTGGATGCAGAAACGAGTTATCTTTCGCGCGCTTTAGGGGTGCACAACACCCTCGAAATTGATTACAAAGTCGTGCCTTTGAATTTGGGTGATACTTTTATTATTGTCACCGACGGAGTGTATGAGTTCTTATCAGGTAAGGACGTCGCTAGTGCTGTTCAGCAGAAGGTTGATCTGGATGTCATAGCAAAACAACTGATTCAGGATGCACTTGACGCGGGCAGTGATGATAATTTAACGATTCAGATTGCCAGAGTAGAAAATTTACCCAGCCAACATGTGGAAGAAGTGCAGCAGCAAGTGCATCAATTGCCGCCGCCACCACAACTTACAGCGCGCATGAATTTTGATGGCTATACCATTCTTCGGGATATTTACATTAGTAGTCGAAGCCATGTGTTTTTGGCTGAAGATACTAAATCTAAAGAAAAAGTGGTCTTAAAAACGCCTTCGGCAGAAATGCGCAATAATCAAACTTATCTAGAAAGTTTCTTGATGGAAGACTGGATTGCAAAGCGAGTAAACAATGCGCATGTTTTAAAAGCCATCGAGCCTTCTCGAAAACGTAATTATTTATATATTGTTACAGAGTATATTGAAGGCCAGACACTCGCTCAATGGATGGTCGATAACCCTTCTCCTAATATTGAGACGGTGAGGAATATCATTGAACAGATCGCGAAAGGCTTGCAAGCCTTTCATCGACAAGAAATGGTTCACCAAGATCTTCGACCAAACAATATTATGATTGATGCTGATGGTACCGTTAAAATTATCGACTTTGGTGCAACTAAAGTGGCGGGTATTTCAGAAGTCGTCGCGCTAAATGAAGGTATTGTTGGAACAGCACAATATACCGCGCCAGAGTATTTTTTAGGCGAGTTAGGTACGGCGCAATCAGATGTGTTTTCTTTAGGCGTAATTACCTACAAAATGTTATCAGGACAGTTGCCCTACGGGAATGCTATCTCACGAACAACAAGTCGGAGATCTCAAGGGCGATTAACTTATCAAGCTTTACGCAGTGAGGAAACTGACATTCCTAGATGGGTGGATTATGCGATCAGTAAAGCCACAAGTATTGACCCTCTTAAACGCTACACGGAAGTCTCGGAATTTATTTATGAACTTAAAAATCCTAGCAAAACCTATCTTAACAAGACAAAACCACCCTTAATGGAGCGCAACCCTGTACTGTTCTGGCAGAGTATTTCTATTATTTTGCTTGGGATCATTATTTTTCAGAGTAGCCGCTAAGAAGACTTCCTTTGTCTTTGAGTCCTGTCGAAAGGGCTTCCAGTTTCTTTGAAAATATTTCGACAGGCTCAATGAGCGGTTTGTCGCCTATTACCAGGTTTTATAACCTAAGAACTTACCATTCATCGTAATAACAACGCGGTCTCCTTTGGGGTTTTCTTCTTTTTCAACATCCATGCTGAAATCGATCGCGCTCATGATACCGTCGCCAAACTTTTCCTGAATGACTTCTTTCAAGGTATCGCCATAGACGCCTACAATTTCATATAAACGGTAAATAAGTGGATCTTGAGGAACGGATTTCTCCCAAGTTTTGGTCGGGTAGGCCATTAATGCTGTTTTCGCAGCAGCAGGCAGGCCAAGTAACTTACATAGTTTATCTGCTGATTCTTCTGGCATGCTATTCATGCCTAGACATGCAGATGTCACCCATACCGTTCCTAAACCTAGTTCCTTTGCAATGCCTTCCCAAGTAAGGCCTTTTTCGTTTTTAGCGAGTACGACTGCTTCTACTACTTCTTCTTTTTTCATTATAAATCCCCTGGTTGTTAAGAAGTTAAATACCATTTTCGATATCAATGGTGATTAGTAACGCAATTGGATTTGCAAGCTGTGTGCCACGAAAAGCATTTTCTCGTTATAAAAACAGAAGATGTATAAAAAACAATGGCTTGCATGGTCTGCCTGTGTTTTTTAAAAAAATTTAAATTTAAAAAGAGTTCAGAGAAGCTCATTTTCAGTATGGGTGCACCTTGATGGTGCGCTTATTTTGGGCGCTTATAAATTCTTGTACTTATTGATTCGTTGCCTAAACTTCTTCTAGTGCAAAACACGGCTTCTATATTGTCTATTCTTTAGGGAGCTTGGGTTTCTGGGGTCAGAATAAAAAAACCTTCTAAGGTAAACAGGTAATGATATTTCAATGTTTCAACAGTAAAGCACTTCTTTTGTTCAAACGTTTTTTTCACCAGATTGTGGTAGCCCTTTCTTTAAATTGTTTAGTTTTACCTGTTGCATACGCAGATACGATGATGCTTGGTGGTTGGAACATCACAGGCTTTGGTACCATTGGCTATGCTCAAACAGATAAATATGATGACCTTGTCTTAAAACGAAATATCACTCAAAAAAGCCAAACCATTGAAGAAAACCCATGGTTAATTGATACCCGTCTCGGGCTTCAAGCACAAAGAGAACTGTCACCCGGTTGGGATGCGGTGGGCCAAATTGTTGCACAAGAAAAAGTAGACAATAGTTTTGAAGAAGCCATAGAAATGGCCTTTGTTCGTTATCATGACGGCGAAAACTTCAGCTTTCGTTTAGGTAGGATGGTGCTGGATACATTTCAGTTGTCTGATTACCGGAATGTGGGGTATTCCTATCATTGGGTGCGACCACCGACAGAATTTTATGGTTGGATTCCCTATAGTCATTATGATGGTTTTAAAACGGTTTATGACGTTGGCGACTTTGACAGTTTATTGCGCTTTGAAGCCTTTATCGGTAAGACTAAATCGACGGTCAATATTGGTTATAAAGATGATGAGACCTCAAAAAACTATGTGAAGTCAGCACCGGTGTATGGTGGCGGTGTAACTTGGGAAAAAGACGATTTAACACTGCGTGCATATATTTCTCGTTATCGCTTTGTGGAAAATACTAATGCCTTAAAGGCGCTTTTGAATGAGGTGGAAAGCCCGCTTGTCACAATGTTTTGGCCAGAAGCACAAATTATCGCGCAAGATTATGCAATCAAAAATGTCAAGGTGACGTATGGTGCCGTAGGCTTTTCTTGGACACCGGGTCCTTGGCATACACAGGGAGAAGTCAGCTTTGTCAATGCCAGTAATTATGGTACCTATGACGGTGAAAGAGCGTACTTTCAGATAGGTCGGAGGTTCGGGGACGTTTTGCCGCATATTACCTTCTCTAGGTCGTGGGATAACAGAGACTTTCCTTATGACCCGCCATCACCAACCGGAAATAGCGGTTTGGATGCCGGGCTAAGTGTTATCTATAATGGCTATCTAAAAGATAACCTATCTTCAGGTACCATAGATCAATACACGGTAAGTCTTGGATTACGATGGGATTTTGCAATACAAAAAGCCCTTAAAGTTCAGTGTGATCGAACGACGCTACATCAAAATTCGCTAGGCGTGTTTCCAACTCAAAATACTTTTGATAATCAGGAAAGACACTTTTCTAAAGACACTCGCACGTGGTGTTCAACCACTTTAGATTGGGTGTTTTAATATGAACATTATCAGAGCTAGTTTGTTTTTTATCGTTTTACTCGCACCTATATCGGTACCTTTCGTGTTTGCTGCTGACACTGAAACGATCCATGTCATTGTGAACCAAAAATCAGAGCTTACCGAACTGGATAAAAAGCAGGTAATGAGCATCTTTTTGGGTAGAGCGAGAAATTTCCCAAATGGGCGAATGGCCAAACCCTTCGACCATGGAATGGACTCATCTATCCGAGAGTCATTTTTTGAAACGTTGACCGGTAAGCCGCTATCCGATATCGATGCATATTGGGCTAGGTTGAGTTATTCAGGCCGAGCCTTCCCTCCCAAGTCTATAAGTTCAGTGGCTGCCTTGCTGGATGAAGTCAGTAAGAATAAAAACGCCATATCCTATGTTAAAGGTAAAAGTCTTGGAGAGCTTTCAGAGCAGGGAATTGTGGTTGTTTACTCAATTAAAGGGCATCAATGAGATTTCGTCATCTTCAAAACTATGTCGGAATGATTATGGTAAGCAGTGCTTTGGTGCTGTCTACCATCTTTAGTTTTATTGCTTATCAATTGAATCAACGCATCGCTCTGCAAGAGTCAGAACGTCAAGTGTTAAGTTTGATGGCGGCAGTGAAAAACACCGCATCCGCTGCATTATATTCCTCTAACGAAACAGTTGCCTGGGATGCAATCAACGGCCTTTTGGGAACGGATGTCGTCTACTCTGCAAGTTTAGAAGGCTTTGCCGACGAATTTAGTGCTGGGATGAATATATCAAGCGTGAATGCAGGGGGCGGGGAAGCTTTAGACGCCATTACGCTAAAGTTGGAATCCATTTTCGATAATGAACAAATATTAGGTGTCTTAAAAGCAACGCCTAATAAAAAATGGGTTGACCAACGTACCCGTGATATCTCTATTCCCACTATCTTAGGGGTCATCTTCGTTATAACCATCTCTTTCTTTGTTTCTGGCCAAGCGCTAAAAATCAGAATCGCTGAACCTTTAATGAAGGTGCGCCGTCGCCTTAAGCATATTCATGCGGATAGTAAGGAGCGTCTCAGCTTACCTGATCATCTAAAAACCAATGAGATTGGTGTCTTGGTCGATGGTTTTAATGAACTTCTAGATGAAACAAATGCGGCTTTTCTGATCGAACGGCGCTTACGTAAGGAAATGCAGGAAGTGCAAAATAGTCTGAAAGATGCCAAAGCAGAGGCCGAGATGGCAGCGCAGGCAAAAAGTGATTTTTTGGCAACCATGAGTCATGAGATTCGCACACCTTTATCGGGTGTCTTGGGCATGTTACGTTTTGCTTTGAAAGACACATCGGTTCAGGACAAAACAAGAGTTCAACTTGATATTGCCCATTCCAATGCTAAAGCTTTGCTGACCATCATCAATGACATTCTGGACTTATCGAAAATGGAAGCCGGTAAACTGAATATTGAAATGGTTGATTTTGACCTGCTCAGCGAGGTCAATGCTGCAGTTGCAGTATTCAGTGATATGGCCAAAGACAAGAGTTTATATTTTAAACTCAATATTGCTGACAATGTGCCGCAGTATGTGAAGTCAGATCCCACACGCATTCGCCAAGTATTAGTTAATCTAATAGGCAATGCTATTAAATTCACAAGTCAGGGTGGTGTGACCATTAATATCACTTTGCTGGAATCTAATGCTGATAAGATCAGGTTAGATTTTTCAGTTAGAGATTCAGGTATCGGCATTACCGAAGAAAATATAGCTAAACTCTTTCAAAAGTTTGAACAAGCCGATGTTTCCACTACCAGGAAGTATGGTGGCACAGGTCTAGGGCTTTCCATCTGTAAACAATTAGTTGAATTGCTGGGAGGACGCATCGAGGTCACGAGTGTTAGCGGTGAAGGCTCAAATTTCCATTTTGAATTACCTATAGAAGTCAGTTCAGCAGAATCCTGTGAAGTTGAAGTAAAAGAGTTAGTACCCCATACGCATACCTTAAACGTTCTGTGCGCAGAAGACTTTGCAACCAATCAAGTGATTATCCAAACATTACTAGAGGATATGGGACATCACGTTGATATTGCTGAAAATGGAAAAATTGCCTTAGATAAGTTGCTGGAGAGTGATTACGATATTGTGCTGATGGATGGGCGAATGCCTGAACTAGATGGCTTAGAGGCAACTCGCCTAATACGACAGGGGCAGTGGGATAATAAAATCTTGTCAAACCCTGATATCAAGGTAGTTGCACTCACAGCCAACGTTACCGAAGAAGATAAACAAAATTTCTTAGAGGCGGGTATGAATGATTTTCTTAGAAAACCCGTTGATGAAGAAGCGTTGCATCATGTATTGGCAAATACTATAGATGCACTTTTAGCTTGTGGTAAAAAACTCAAACCTTTGATTAGAGCCAGC
>JBFJZQ010000094.1:0-10797 GCA_041622015.1 Oleiphilaceae bacterium | reverse complement strand
GTAGACACGCTATCTTGAGGGGGTAGTGGCTTCGGTCGTGCCGGTTCAAGTCCGGCCTTGGGCACCAATTGAAAAGGCTTATCTAAATGATAAGCCTTTTTTTATTCCTTAGTTGACCCTTCAGGCTACACTGCATATAATGCGCGCCAGTATTGTTGTAGTGTTAAGTGATTTTATAGCTTAACAAGAAAAATCTAGTAGGAAATAGTTGTTTTGCTTCGTGTATGTAGCAGTTTTATAGCAGTTATTTTTTAGTTTGATGGGCTTTATGCCCATTTTTTGTATCTGAAATATATAAACGGTATCCAATTGTCAGCTAAGAAAAAATTACTTGAAGATTTGATTCGGCCCATAGTAGAAGGTTTGGGTTATGAGTTCTGGGGGATGGAGCATCTTGCTCAAGGCAAACATTCCCTTTTAAGAATATACATTGAAAGTCAGTCTGGCTTTCAAAAGATTGAAAGTTCTGATGTTGAACTTTCAGAGCAAGGTGAAGTTGAGGATGGCTCTGTAAGCGAGAGCGGAATTGCACTTGAAGATTGTGAAAAAGTAAGTCGTCAAGTCGGTGCAGTTTTGGATGTTGAGGACCCTATATCCGGTGATTATACTTTAGAGGTATCTTCTCCTGGTATGGATAGGCTTCTCTATAACTTGTCTCAATACGAACGTTTCAAAGGGCATCATGTGGCTATTAAATTACGTATGGCATATGAAGGACGCAGAAAATATACAGGTGTGATCTCTGGAATCGAAGGGCGTGATGTCGTTATACAAGTCGATAAAGAGGAGTTCTTGTTCCCCATAGAAGCAATTGAGAAAGCGAATATCATTCCGCAGTTTGATTAATTAAAGAATTTGAAGATTGGAGCAAAAATCGCAATGAATAAAGAAATATTGCTGGTCGTAGAAGCTGTTTCAAATGAGAAGGGTGTCGAAAAAAGCATTATCTTTGAAGCTATTGAGCTTGCGTTAGCAGCAGCAACAAAAAAGCGTTATGAAGATGACGGTGATGCAACGATCGAAGTTAAAATTGATCGAAAAACAGGTGATCATGTCACTTTCCGTCATTGGACAGTTGTGGATAATGATGCTGTGCCTGGTCTTGGTACAGAATTGACGATGGAAGAGACGGCAGAAATTGATGCATCGTTGCAGCCAGGTGACATTCATACAGAACAAGTTGAATCGATTTCTTTCGGTCGTATTGGTGCGCAGGCAGCAAAACAGATTATCGTTCAGAAAGTGCGCGAAGCTGAAAGAGAAAAAATTGTAGACAGCTATCGTGAGCGTGTAGGTGAGTTGGTTTCAGGAACAGTAAAGAAAGTTACCCGTGATAATGTCATTGTTGACTTAGGTAATAATGCTGAAGCTCTTTTGCCAAGAGAAAATTTGATTGCGCGTGAAGTGTTCAGAATGGGTGATCGAGTAAGAGCTCTTTTGCTTGAGATCAGAACCGAGATTCGTGGCCCACAATTGATCTTAAGTCGTTCAGCGCCTGGTATGTTGATAGAGCTATTTAAAATTGAAGTGCCAGAAATATCTGAAGAAGTGATTGAAATCAGAAGTGCGGCACGTGATCCAGGTTCTCGGGCAAAAATTGCTGTCAAAACCAACGACAAACGAATTGATCCGGTTGGTGCTTGTGTCGGGATGCGTGGTGCGCGTGTCCAGGCTGTTTCAGGTGAGCTGGGTGGCGAACGTGTTGATATCATTGTGTGGGATGATAACCCTGCACAGTTAGTAGTTAATGCTATGGCGCCTGCTGAAGTTGCTTCTATTGTTGTGGATGAAGATTCACATTCAATGAATGTTGCGGTTGCTGAAGAAAATTTAGCCATGGCGATTGGTCGTGGCGGTCAGAATGTTAGATTGGCAAGCGAGTTAACCGGCTGGGAATTAAATGTTATGTCAGTCGAAGCGGCTGGTAAGCAACAAGAAGAAGAAGTTGGTCAATATGTTGAACTCTTTATCAAGCAGTTAGATGTTGATGAGGATTTAGCAACAGAGCTTGTTAATGAGGGTTTTACCTCGCTTGAAGAAGTAGCTTATGTGCCGATTGAAGAGATGCTTGAGATAGAAAGTTTTGACGAAGATATCGTTGAAGAGCTAAGGCGTCGGGCGAAAGATGCATTGATCAATCAGGCCTTAGCGTCTGAAGAGCAATTAGAAGGTAAGGAACCTGCTGAAGATCTTAAAACTATGGATGGTATGGACCAGCATTTAGCGCTAGTTCTTGCAAGTCGAGGCATTATTACAATGGAAGACTTAGCAGAGCAGTCCATCGATGAGTTGATGGAATTAGATGGAATGGATGAAGAAAAAGCCGGCAAGCTGATAATGACAGCGCGGGCACCTTGGTTTGAAGGCCAGGATTCGTAACGACGGGAGTCAGGGGGAATAATTATGTCTGAAGTAACTGTCAAACAACTGGCAAATGATATTGGTGCTCCAGTAGAACGACTATTAAAGCAAATATCCGATGCGGGTTTAACGCCGCGTGATGAGGCTGGAGTAGTTTCTGATGCTGAAAAGCAGACGCTGTTAGCTTTTCTAAAGAAAAGTCATGGTGAGTCTGAAGGTGAGCCACAAAAAATTACACTTAAGAGAAAGACAACATCAACGCTTAAAATGTCTGCTGGGCAAGGTAAATCTAAAACAGTTAATGTAGAAGTTCGTAAAAAACGTACTTATGTTAAGCGTCCAGATGTTGAGCTTGAGCTTGAGCAACAGAAAAAAGACGAGGCGGACCGAGCTGCAAAACTAGCTGAAGAAACTGCTCTTAGAAAAGCTCAGTTAGCACAAGAAGCCGAAGAAAAAGAACGTTTAGCCAAAGAAGCTGAAGAAAAGCGTTTGGCTGAAGAAAGTTCTAAGAAGCCTGTAGTTGTGCCAGTGGTTGATGTTCCTGTTGATATTGAAACAGTAGAAAAGAACAAAAAACACCAGAAGAAAAAAGAAAAACCAGAGCCGCTATTAGATGATATAGACGGCAAGAAAAAGCATAATAAATCAGCTGGACATCGCGGTCCTCGTAAGCGAGAGCCTGACTTAAAAGCGGTTATTATTGATGACTTGGCTGACGATATTGAAATGCCACGTAAGCTAAAAGCGAAAAAGAAAAAAATCAAAAAGACCCACGCTTTTGAGATGCCTGTGTCACCTGTTGTTAGAGAAGTAGCTATTGGTGAAACAATTATTGTCAGTGAATTGGCAGATAAAATGTCTGTTAAGAGTGCGGCAGTCATTAAATCTTTAATGGGTATGGGTGTTATGGCTACGGTTAATCAGGCGATTGACCAAGAGACAGCTGTGTTAGTGGCAGAAGAGCTAGGCCATAAAGTAAGACTTGTACAAGAAGATGCCATAGAGACAGAAATGCTCGAAAGCATTGACTATGAAGGTGAGCGTACGCCAAGAGCACCTGTTATTAGTGTGATGGGTCACGTCGATCATGGTAAAACATCCTTGCTTGATTATATCCGTAAAGCAAAAGTGGCAGCAGGTGAGTCAGGTGGTATTACCCAGCATATTGGTGCTTATCACGTAGAAACGGGTCATGGCATGATTACGTTTCTAGATACACCAGGACACGCTGCATTTACTGCAATGCGTGCACGAGGTGCGAAAAGTACAGATATCGTTATTCTTGTTGTTGCAGCTGATGACGGCATGATGCCCCAAACTGAAGAAGCGATTCAGCATGCCCGATCTGCAAATATGCCGATTGTTGTTGCTGTGAATAAGATAGATAAAGAAGATGCTGATCCGGATCGCGTTAAAAATGAAATGGCAGCGAAAGATGTTATTCCTGAAGATTGGGGCGGTGATGTGCAGTTTGTGAACGTCTCAGCGCATACCGGTGAAGGGATTGATGCCTTGTTAGATGCAGTTTTACTGCAAGCTGAAATGCTAGAATTGATGGCAGCTAAAAATGTACCTGCTAAGGGTGTTGTCGTTGAGTCAAGCTTGGATAAAGGGCGCGGTGCAGTATCTACGGTTCTTATTCAGAATGGTACGTTGCGAACGGGTGATATTGTTATTGCAGGTCAATGTTATGGCCGTATCCGCGCCATGTTAGACGAGAATGCAAAACCGATTAAAGAAGCTGGACCTTCAATACCGGTAGAAATACTGGGTTTGAATGGTACGCCAGATGCCGGTGATGAATTCGTCGTTGTTGAAAGCGAGCGTAAAGCCCGTGAAGTTGCTGAGTTCCGTGAGGCGAAAAGTCGTAAGGATCGTTTGCAGCGTCAACAAGCTTCTAAGCTTGAAAATATGTTCGAGAATATGGGGCAGGATGAAGTTCGCACTTTGAATATTGTTTTGAAGACAGATGTGCGTGGTTCACTTGAAGCGTTAACGGCTGCTCTGAATGATATTGGTAATAGTGAAGTTCAAGTCAGGATAGTAGGTAGTGGTGTTGGCGGTATAACCGGTACAGATGCGAACCTTGCTTTGACGACCAATGCTGTCGTAGTGGGCTTTAATGTTCGAGCGGATGCATCAGCGAGAAAGATTATCGAAGAAGAAGGTTTAGATCTTCGTTATTACAGTATTATTTATGAGATTATTGATCATGTGAAGCAGGCTCTAACGGGTATGCTAGCGCCTGAATTTAAAGAAGAAATTGTGGGTATTGCAGAAGTGCGTGAAACCTTCAAGTCTCCTAAGTTTGGTCAGGTTGCAGGTTGTATGGTCTTAGAAGGCTCTATTCATCGTAATAAGAAAATCCGCGTGTTGCGTGATCACGTGGTAATTTTTGAAGGTGAGTTAGAATCACTTCGTCGCTTTAAAGATGATGTCAATGAAGTTCGTTCTGGTACCGAGTGTGGTATTGGTGTGAAGAACTATGATGTCAAAGTGGGCGATAAGATTGAAGTCTTTGATAAAATCTCTGTTGTTCGTACTTTGGACTCATAATCAATATGGCACAAGATTTTAAACGTACTGACCGTATTGCTGAGCAGATGCAGCGTGATCTGGCGGAGTTGATTCGTACTTCTCTAAAAGATCCGCGCATTGGTATGATTACCGTCAACTCTGTCGATGTGGCGCGTGATTTAGGTTATGCCGAGGTGTATGTAACGCTGCTTACTGTTGAAGATTTAGATGCTGACTCAGAGCAAGTGAAGCTGACAATCAAAATTCTCAATGGCGCAGCAGGTTTTTTGCGAACAGAGTTGGGTCGAATGATCAAACTTCGCAAGATTCCTCAGCTACGGTTTCACTTTGATGCTTCGGTTAAGCGGGGGCGTCAATTAGATCAGTTAATTTCTAAAGCACGAAAGAAAGATGTTGAGTTAGGTGATGATGATCCTGATTCAACTAATTCAAACGATCTGCAATAGAAATTTATCAAGGTTAAGCAGTTTGGCACGTAAAAGAAAAGGGCGCGCAATTAATGGCGTAATATTATTAGACAAGCCGCAAGGCATGACATCTAATTTTGCGCTACAAAAGGTGCGTCGTTTATTTGGTGCTCAAAAAGCAGGTCATACCGGTAGCTTAGATCCTCTGGCAACAGGCGTTTTGCCAATTTGTTTAGGGGAAGCTACCAAATTCTCTCGTTATTTACTCGATGCAAATAAAGGCTATTTTACAACTGCCAAGCTCGGTGATATTCGTACCACGAGTGACAGTGAAGGTGAGTGCGTTGAACTGCGTGAAGTTCCCACTTTATCCGAGTCAGAGATTCTTCAGGTTTTAAGTAAATTTACCGGTCCTATTAATCAAGTTCCGACAATGTTCTCAGCCTTAAAACACCAAGGTAAACCATTGTATGAGTATGCCCGTCAGGGTATTACCATTGATCGTCCGGCTCGTCCGATTACCATCTTTGAGCTTGAGTTAAGCGATCAAAGATATGATGAGTTAGATTTAAAAGTAGCTTGTTCTAAGGGTACGTATATTCGAACCTTAGTTGATGACATCGGCCAAGAAATTGGTTGTGGCGCTCATGTTTCCATGTTGAGGCGTTATCAAGCGGGTCATTTTGACTTGACTCAGACGGTGACGATGGATGAATTAGAACGATTGTCACCTCAAATTGCTATTGCAGATTACCCTGAGTCCCAAGCAGAAATTGCTGCATTATTTGCAGAAATTGATCGGAATTTGCTACCAACAGACATATTATTACCAGAATTAACGAAAATATCCTTAAAAAAGCAAGATGCAAGCTCGATATTACAAGGACAAGCAGTTAAAATACCCGCCTCAGAAATTTCGGGTATTGTTGAAGAGCAATTAGTTGCTATTTATGTTGATCGGTCTTTAGTTCATTGTGAACAGTTCAATACAAACGATATCGGAGAGGTTTTTTTAGGTGTGGCTGAATATCAGGGAGAGGGTGTCTTCCAGCCAAAGCGCTTGATTAATATCTGATGTGATAAATTTATATGACGTGGGCTGTAAATATGCGCGGTCCTTGTTATTTTTTAATTAGCATATTGAGGAAAAGACTATGGCACTTAATGCCCAAGAAAAAGCAAAAGTAGTGGCTGATTATCAGCGTGCTGAAGGCGATACCGGTTCACCAGAAGTTCAAGTAGCTTTATTGACAACTAACATCAATAAATTACAAGATCACTTCAAAGGCAATAATCATGATCACCACTCACGTCGTGGTTTGATTCGCATGGTTAACCAGCGTCGTAAATTGCTTGATTACTTGAAGCGTAAAGATAGCGCACGTTATCTTGAGCTGATTGGTCGATTGAGTCTACGTCGCTAATCTGTCGCAGAATGAACATGATTGACCTATCGAAAGCTTGGTCAGAATGATCGAAAAGGCCGGCTTATCTTGAAAGATAGATTTGCCGGCTGTTTTTTTTGTGTAGCGATATTTTAAGGAAGTCGATTTTACTGCTTATTAGTAAAATGCCATGGATGCAAAACATGAAATTGGATGAAGTCTTGCTTCAGAAAATTTCTTTATTAATTTCAATAAAATAATTAGTCAGTAAAAAGGCCATAAAGTTTTATGCCTGAGTGCTTTGGAATATTCAAATAGGCTTTCAGAGTATTCAGAGATAAAGCTTTAGTGTTTGCCTATTTACCTGCGCTAATTACGTCAAAGTAAAAGGAGCCGATGTGAATCCGGTTATTAAAAAATTTAAGTATGGTCAGTCAGAAGTCACAATAGAAACAGGACGTATTGCACGTCAAGCAACAGGGTCTGTATTGGTAACAGTCGATGATATCTCTGTATTAGTTGCCGTCACAGCAGCGAAAAATGCTGTACCAGGTCAAGGTTTTTTCCCTTTGTCTGTGCATTATCAAGAAAGACAATATGCTGTAGGTAAAATACCAGGTGGCTATATTAAGCGTGAAACGCGTCCTTCAGAAAAGGAAACCCTGACTTCACGTCTAATCGATCGTCCTATTCGACCATTATTTCCAAATGGTTTTATGAACGAAGTACAAGTCGTTTGTCAGGTAATGTCTGCAAACAAAACTGATGATGCTGATATTGCAGCGATGATCGGTACCTCAGCCGCCTTAGCAATTTCTGGTGTGCCATTTAATGGTCCTATCGGTGCCGCGCGTGTTGGTTTTACAGACGAAGAGGGATATGTATTAAATCCTAGCTTTAAATACCTTGAAGATTCTTTGTTAAACATGGTGGTTGCCGGTACGTCTGACGCTGTATTAATGGTTGAATCCGAAGCGAAAGAATTGACTGAAGACGAAATGTTGGGCGGCGTTTTATTTGCTCACCAAGAAATGCAAGTTGTGATCAATGCAGTGAACGAATTTGCTGCTGAAGTAGCAACTCCTAAGTGGGATTGGCAGGCAACAGAAGAAAATACAGCATTGAAGACGGCTATTTCTGATGCCTATGCTGAAGGTATTCGTTCTGCCTATGCGATCAGCGATAAAATGGCACGTTACACTGCTGTTGGTGAGTTGAAAAATGCAGCCGTTGAAAGCCTGGCAACGGGTGAGGAAGGTGCGCCTTCTGCTGAAGACGTGAAAAGCTATTTCTCGAAAATCGAAAAACAAGTTGTTCGAGGCAAAATCATTGCCGGTGAGCCGCGTATCGATGGTCGTGATTGCAAAACAGTTCGTCCTATCACTATCGAAGTCGGTGTGTTGCCAAATACACACGGTTCAGCATTATTTACTCGTGGTGAGACCCAAGCAATTGTAACGACTACCCTAGGTACAGCGCGTGATGCACAAATCGTTGATGCACTTGAAGGCGAATACAAAGAACACTTTATGCTTAACTACAACTTCCCTCCGTATTCTGTCGGTGAGTGTGGTCGTATGGGTGCGCCTGGTCGTCGTGAAATTGGTCACGGTAAATTAGCGAAACGTGGTCTTCAAGCACTTATGCCAACCATGGAAGAATTTCCGTATGCCATCCGTTGTGTATCTGAAATTACTGAATCAAACGGTTCAAGTTCTATGGCGAGTGTCTGTGGTAGCAGCTTGGCGTTAATGGATGCAGGTGTTCCTATTGCTGCACCAGTAGCGGGTATAGCCATGGGTCTGGTTAAAGAAGGCGAGCAATTTGCGGTTTTAACCGATATCTTGGGTGATGAAGATCACTTAGGCGATATGGACTTTAAAGTAGCCGGTACTGATGAAGGTATTACTGCACTTCAAATGGATATCAAGATTGAAGGCATCACTGAAGAAATTATGGATATCGCATTGCGTCAAGCACACGAAGCACGTATCCATATTCTAGGTGAAATGAATAAAGTTTTAGATGTGCCACGTGAGTCGTTGTCTGATAAAGCGCCTGCGATGCGTACCATGAAAGTTCACCCAGATAAGATTCGTGATGTTATCGGTAAAGGTGGTGCAACTATTCGTGCTATTACTGAAGAGACCGGTGCTGCGATCGACATCGAAGATGATGGCTCAATCAAAGTATACGGCTCCGATAACGAGAGTGCGCAAGCTGCCATCAATAAAATCTTGGGCATTACAGCGGAAGCTGAAATTGGTCAGATTTATGAAGGTAAAATTGAACGTATCGTTGATTTCGGTGCTTTCGTAAATATCCTTCCAGGCAAAGACGGTTTAGTGCATATTTCTCAGATCTCTAATGAGCGTGTTGAGAAAGTCACAGATGTATTAACTGAAGGTACCATGGTTAAAGTAAAAGTACTGGATGTCGATAATCGTGGTCGCATCAAATTAAGCATGAAAGATATCGAAGAAGAAGCAGCTGCTGAATAATTGATATCTGATCGGTTAACGATACCGGCAGAATGTACCGAGAAAACGGCCAAGTATTTATCTTCACTTTTCTACTGAGAAAAGAAGTCTGAATATTGGTTGTTTCTCTAAAGTATATTCATAGAATAAAGGAGGCGTTTAGCCTCCTTTTTTTATGGCTAAGGTAATGTATCTGTTTGTTGCAGAAAAACTAACATAAGGAATGTATGCGGTGTCGATAGAACCTAAAAGCTGTGAAAGTTTGGCAAAAGATTTAGATGCCTTTCTTAAAGAATATCTGCCTTTAGCGCGTGCTGCGGGGGTTAACGTTGATAGTTATGATGGGCTCGTTCTGCAAGTTTCAGCTCCCTTAGATTTAAATATTAACGATAAGCTTACCGCTTTTGGTGGGAGTCTATACAATTTGTGTGTGATTGCTGCTTGGGGAATGGCAGATCTTAAGGCCAAAGAGCTTGAGTTCAAGGGTGATATTGTGGTGGCCAAAGGTGAGATTACGTATTTAAAACCGTTACGGTCACGGCTCGTTGCCAAAGCTTTTTCACCAGACAAAGACATGTTAGAAAAGGCTCTGCATTTTTATGAAACCAAAGGCAAAGCCGTATTCACTATCTCAGCACAAATTCTAGATGAACAGCAACAGGTGTGTGTTGAATTTCAGGGTAAGTATGCAGTACTTGCTTCTAACTAGATCTATGGTCTTTTGAAATAACGGTATAGATTGCTTTGCAAAGTTTATCTAACTCATCATCGTTCATGATGAAGGGCGGCATCACATAGACCAGTTTTCCAAAGGGTCTGATCCAGACGCCCTGATCGACAAAACTTTGCTGAATTACGGCCATATCAACGGCTTGTTTTAATTCAACCACCCCAATCGCTCCTAGTATTCTCACATCGGCAACGCTATCGAGTGTCCGGCATATTTCTAAATTAGCGTTCAATTTACCTTCAATACGCTTAACGTTGTCTTGCCAGGGTGAGTCTAGAAGAAGTTGGGTGCTAGCTAAAGCTACCGAGCATGCTAGAGGGTTGCCCATAAATGTCGGGCCATGCATAAACACCCCCGGGTTACCTTGGCTAATACATTGGCTGACCTTGTCAGTGGTTAATGTTGCCGCCATTGTCATATAGCCGCCCGTTAGAGCTTTGCCTAGACATAAAATATCTGGCGTGACATGCGCATGTTCGCAGGCAAATAATTTTCCGGTTCTGCCAAAACCTGTGGCAATTTCATCAAAGATAAGTAGGACATTAAATTCATCGGCTAATAGTCTGGCTTGCTTAAGGTAATCGGCTGAATAAAAACGCATCCCACCTGCGCCTTGCACAACGGGTTCAAGAATGATGGCTGCTACCGATTCATGATATTGCTCTAGGCTTTGGCGCAGCGCTTCAATGTCTGTTGGCTCGCAAGCTTGGCCGAATTTAGACGTAGGGCAGGCCACAAAGTGTTGTTTCATACGAGAGTCAGCAAACAGGCTATGCATGCCATTGACCGGATCACAGACAGACATCGCCGCAAAGGTATCACCATGGTAGCCTCTCTCTAAAGCAATAAAACTCTGCTTGTGCATGTTACCTTGGCTTGTCCAGTACTGAATCGCC